>JAVVSI010000205.1:0-2971 GCA_036654315.1 Evtepia sp.
CTTTGGTATCCAAGATATGAGAACAGCGTTTTATCGGTTGCCGCCGGAACACCTGTACCCGTTCCGTATTGAATATCATAAAAAAAATAATCGAAATTCGCCCACATCTGATCCAGAATAATATTTTCGGCCTGCGCCCTTTGCCGCACCTGACCTGTACGACTGTCGATCACCTCAATGTCAAAGCGATTGTGAATACTCGCGTTCAGTTTCGCGTCCACTGTTCCCGCTACAACCTCATTCGCCGACACCGGCAACGGTCTTGTTTTACCTCTCACCATTTGAAACTCACCCCTTAAATATTTTTGATGTGCGTCAACACGCCTGTTGCGGTAATCGCCTTGACCTCTATATGTCCCATATCCTGTACGGCGGTATCGCTGTAGTTGATTGTAGTCAAGGTACCAACTGCCGCAATGTTTTTTACTTCAATATGCTCTACATCGTTCTGATCCGGTTTTGGGATCAAATCGGTCGGCGTGAATGCCTGTGCAAACGCCGCCACTGATCCGCCCTCGCCTTGTAAATTGCCTGTGCCGTCGTAGTTCACTGTGATCGTGCCTGCCGCGCTCTCGAAGCGGGAAAGTGGCGGCATTTCCAATAAAACTACGTTCGCATCGTTCCCGGCACGGACGATGAACGATAATGCGCTGATCGTAGGGGTTTCTGTCATATCGGTTGTCGCAAGCTCAATCTTGAGTTTCAGCGTCTCATTTGTCAAAGTTGCGCCGCTTGCAATTGCTCCAACTGCACCACCGTTCGTACATCCGCTCCATGTCACGCCGTCCAATGAGGATAAAACGGAAAGCGTCGTCCCGGGCGGCTTTTGTTCTGTCCACGCAATGCGACTATCTACCACTTTGCTTAGTGTAATGCCGGAAATCGTATAAATCGCCGTTCCACTTGAAACGTGATTCACGATCACCGGATAGCGTTCCTGTACAACCGTCCATGTACTTCCATTTGTGTCCTGCGGATAGAATGAATACGCTATCGGCGTACCGGCGGTAATCGTAAAAGGGTAGCTGTTATTGCCACAAACAAGTGCCGACGTTCCAAGATATCCGGCGTCTGTCGGGGCTTGTACGACGTTTAAATAAAAACCGCCGTCACTGAACAAAAACACTTCATATTTTAAGGCATACGCGTCTGTGGTTTGACTATACCATGTGAAACCCTCCCAGCGGATTTTTAAAAACTGTAGCGATTTGATCGTTCCGACTTGCCGATAGAGCGAGTACATCTTGCCATCACGCCGACACACTTTTAACTGCTCTGCGTTTGTCCCAAATCCCAGCCAGTGGTTGCCACTTGCATAAACTGAACTCGCTACTACCTGATTGAATTTGAACCACTCCACACCGATGACTGTATCAATACTGTCATCGTTTGCAGAATTATTCCTCAGTATTTCCATCCCAACCGTCGTATTTAAAAGTTCATCCAATGTATTAAAATTAGCCATGTAAGGCCGCCAAACTCAACACGCCAGTTCGTTCGCGTGTCCCTGCCAGAACCCCACCGGACAGAGGAACGCTTGCCCCAAATCCGGCGTGATTGCTGATACGTGCTACTTTTTTGACCACATTTGAAATCGTACCGCCCGGCACGTAATCATATTCCGGTACGCTCACCGTGAACGAACCCTCATTCCCCGCCGCGTTCCCAATCAGCGGCTCCGAAAACGTCAATTTGATCTTTGCGCCATCGCCCTTATTAAAACTCATACGTTCACCGCTTCCATAATTTTCGGTGGCCTGATCAGCGGCGGGACTAGCCCGATCGGTGTAAAGGAATACTCTGTTTTTACCAAAATCGTCCCCGCCATACTTGTTACCGTACCCGGTGTATACGTCGCCTTACACACCCCTTGCGCCGCGTTGAAATTCGCAAATGTCAGCGATACACTTTGACCATCCTTTCCCAAAGTCGCTCGCGTCGCGGTGTACGCCGTCCCACGCGTATCAATCACTTGGAATGCCGCCGCATTCGCCGCGACTTCATCCGGATTCACATGGATGTCAAACACAAACTCTGCGTTCTTTCCAAAATTGCCGCCGCTATCCCCAAAGTTTCGCGCCCCTATCAGCGTCGGTACACCAATATCATACAGACCACCATAGGGCGCACCTACCGTAATATTGCTTACTTCGATGTGTTCCAAACTCTCTGCCTTATGGTACATAATCGCCGTCAATGCAGCCTGCGCCCTGATATCCCGCACCTCTATATGCTCCGCACTCTTACTGCCTAAGCCACCGTATTGTGTGAAAATTTCATAAATTCCACCCGTCGTATCAATCGCTTGCAACACAACACGATAGTCCCACGTCCGCTGTGCCGATATCTGCGACCAGACCAATCCACTCGGTAAGGCGTTTGCAGGAATCGGCTCCGCATTCGACCAGACACCCTTGATATACGACCGATAAAAAATTGAGCCGTTCAAAATCATAAACAATACCAACCCAAAATCAAACCCCGGTACCTCCGACCACATCGCACGCACCGCCGTAATCGCCGTCGCGTTTCGTTCCGCCAAGGTGTACAAGGGATGATCCCCAAGCTGAGAGCCGTAGACCGCGCCACCGTCAATGCGAAACACCCATGGTACCGATTCCGTAATGAATTCATAGCGGTTTTTCGTGTCGCGCGGCATTGTTCCGTCAAAACAAAGCGCGATATCGGTCGCCGTAGAACTGAAACCCGCCGCCGCCCAACGATGCTGCGACATATCCTCACAATACGGCGAACTCACAACCGTCGCAATCCCACCACTGATATACCCTACAAAAACCCGATCCCCTACCCGCCCAAATCGCCTATGCCGTACCGCAATACTCACGCGGCTCACAGCACTACCGCCCGGCGCAACTGCCGTATGTTCTAAAAATTCCCACGTCGTCAATTGCGTCGTCGGACGCGAAATCCATAAGCTCAGTCGTGGATCCGTTTGCCGCGCCTGCGTCTG
>JAVVSI010000206.1:0-2962 GCA_036654315.1 Evtepia sp.
TGTGCGTGAATGTATGGTGGTCGGTGTGCCGGATCGTAACTTGGGACAGCGGATTCGCGCGGTGGTCTGTCTTGTGGACGGCTTTGAGAAAGACGAGAAATTGGCAGAAGAATTGATCCGTTTTCATAACGAAACCTGCGCCGGTTATAAGAAAATAAGAGAGCTGATTTTCATGGATGCACTGCCCCGTAACGCCAACGGAAAGCTGATGCGCGATGAGGGGAAAAAACGCTGAAATCGTTGACAATAATGGAAATACATACTATACTAGAGAAGAAAAGGGGATCTTTATGCCGACACCCATCATCGCACTCAAACAATTGAAAATCTCCTTCACCTCGGTACAAGGAAAACGCTTGCTCGCCGTGGACGATATGAATCTCACAATATATGAACATGAATTCGTCGCACTCATCGGGCCATCCGGCTGTGGAAAAACGACCACTTTAAATGCGATGGCGGGACTTGTGAAACCGGATAGCGGCACAATGACACTCCGAGGTCAGACGATTTCAGGGGTCAACGAAGAGGTGGGATATATCTCACAAGCGGATACACTTTTGCCCTGGCGCACTGTTCTTGACAATGTCGCACTTGGTTTGGAACTGCGCGGCATATCGAAAAAAGTGCGTCATGAAAAAGCGCGTAGTCTGTTGGCACAAATGGGGCTGTCTGAATTCGAACACAGCTATCCACACGAATTGTCCGGTGGTATGAAAAAACGCGTTACCATCGCGCGTGTTCTCGCAGTTGATCCTGCACTTCTTTTCATGGATGAACCATTCGGACCACTCGACGCATTCACCAAAGAACGACTGCAAGATGATATCTTGTCTATTTGGGAACAGTCCAATCAAACCATTGTATATGTCACACACGACTTGACAGAGGCCATTGCAATGGCAGATCGTGTTGTCCTGATCAGTGGACGACCGGGTCATGTTGTGCGCGAATATCCGGTATCCCTGAAACGTCCTCGCCGTGTGATGGAAGTCAAATTCGAAGCGGATTTCGTGGCACTGGAACGCTTACTATGGACGGATTTGAACCGGGAAGTAGTGGATTACATATGAAAAAATTTTGCGCACATCTGTCGTTCCTTTTGTTGCCCATTGTTCTCTTTTGTCTCTGGGAATACGGCGCAGAAGTAGCACTGATTGATGTCCGATTTTTCAGCCGACCATCACTGATCTGGCAGGAATGGATCAAAAGCCTACAGTCAGGACTCTTGATTCGCCACCTATCCGTTACCCTCAAGGAGGCCTTCTGGGGTCTTTTATTTGGTAGTGTGTTCGGAACTGCAACCGGTCTTTTTTTAGCGGTCAATCGACGCATCGGAAATTTGCTTCTTCCTTTTTTCGCAGGTCTGAACGGCCTGCCAAAACTGGCACTTGCACCCTTGCTTATTATCTGGTTCGGAATCGGTATCTCGTCAAAAGCAATTATCGCCGGAACTATGGTATATTTTGTATTTACCTTTCATCTCTATACTGCCTATCAAAATGTTGACGTAGAACTGCTTAACTCCGTAAAACTGTTGGGCGCAAATCGACGACAACTCATCCGTCTCGTGATCTGGCCCTCTTGCTTGCCTTGGTTTTTAACCGGACTGCGCACCGGTGTCGGTATGGCATTTTCCGGCGCGATTGTCGGTGAATATATCGGTGCAAGCTGTGGACTCGGCTGGCTGATCAACGATGCAGGGGGGCGTTATGATATGACCTGTGTGCTTTACTGCGTGCTGACACTCATTGTTCTGATCATGATATTTGATTTTGGCATTCGACTTTTAGAGCAATCCCTGCTGCGTTGGCGTAGGCCACGCACATCACTATAATAAGGAGATCTCGAAATGAAAAAGTCTGTCCTCTTCCTCACACTTGCACTTGCATTGTCCCTTGTTGCCTGCGGCACACCAAAGGAAACCACACCCACTGCGGATGACCCCGCTACCACTACAAAATTGGAAAAAATCATTTTCACAGAACCGGTACGCGGTTATTTCTGGGCACCTGCCTATCTGGCACAAACCCTTGGTTACTTTAAAGAAGTTGGTTTGGACGCGGAATTCCAAACGGTCAGCGGTGCCGATGCATCTGCACCCGTATTCGCGGGAGAAGCACAGTTTGGACTGCGTGGTGTCGAAATGGCGATGATCTCAAAAGAAGCGGGTCAAAACTGCAAAATCTTGATTTCTACCAGTTCTCGTTATCCGTATCAGCTCGTCGGTGCCAGTGCCGAATATAACACCATTGAATCTTTACGCGGGAAAGTGGTTGCAGGTGGTATGGGTGCCAGTAGCTCACCCTGCGCGTTCGCCAAGGCCTGCTTGACACAAGGCGGTTTGCAACCCGATGCCGATGTATCCGTGATCAGTATGGGCAGTGCCGGCTACGCCGCTGCCATCCGGGGCGGAGAAATCCAGGGCGCAGTTGCCACAACACCATGGTCCCTTAAAAAATTACAGGAATTAGGCGGCGTGGTCATTACGGATGGAACAAACGAAGCCTTCATGAAAGAACTCCTTGGCTCTGCCGACTATGAACTCTTTATGATCTTTACAAGCGACGAGTATATTAAATCGAATCCGGACACCGTGCAAAAAGCCGTCACCGCAATGACAAAGGCCATTCAATGGATGACCACAGCAAGCGACGAGGACATTGTTAAAAATTTGGAGCCGCTGTTTGAGGGGAAATCCGAAGAACTACTCTGTACCGTACAGGCAGATCGTGCCGGTAACATCCAAAATACAACAGGATACCATACGAAAGACGGATTCCAAGCGGCCTTAAAACTCACCAAGCTTTCCGGTGCGATCAAACAAGATGTCGCCGAAGCAGATATCTACGACGAAAGTTTCCTGAAAAACGCTTGGACAGAACTAGGGCATATCTAAAAAGTCCCCTTGTATGGTCATTTCAACAAAATAACGATAGCAGCAAGATGGATAAAGGCTAAA
>JAVVSI010000207.1:0-2942 GCA_036654315.1 Evtepia sp.
ATCGGTTTGGGACGCGATCATGCATACCAGTAATTTGATTGTTGCCGGGAAAACGGTTGTGGTTGCGGGTTATGGCTGGTGTGGAAAAGGGGTTGCCATGCGTGCGGCCGGTATGGGTGCGAATGTTATCGTCACGGAAATTGACCCATTTAAAGCCTTAGACGCTACAATGCAGGGATATCGTGTGATGAAGATGGAGGATGCCGCCGGTTTGGGCGATGTCTTTGTGACAGTCACCGGTTGCCGCGACGTGATCACACCGATGCACTTTTTGAAAATGAAACAGAATGCACTGCTTTGTAATGCCGGTCATTTTGATTGTGAAGTTGATGTGGCGGGGCTTGCAAAGATGGCAGTCAAAACAACATTGCGTCGTGATTCGATTGTATCCTATACACTGGCGGATGGTCGCGCATTGAATGTCTTGGCGGAAGGCCGCCTTGTGAACCTTGCGGCAGGAAACGGTCATCCTGCGGAAATTATGGATTTGTCCTTTGCTGTACAGGCACTTACCTTGGAGTGGCTGGTTGGGCAGAAGTTAGAAAAACGAGTTTATCAAGTTCCGGAAGAAATCGACAATGAAATTGCGCGAACGAAATTGTCTGCGCTGGGACTTTCAATTGATACGCTGAGTCAAGTGCAGGAGAACTATCTTGCCGGCTGGGCGGTCTGATCATTTAAGAATATTGAAAAGGAGTGATTCCAATGAGCCATAGAGTTTTCACATCCGAATCGGTCACAGAAGGACATCCCGATAAGATTTGTGACCAGATCTCAGATGCAGTATTAGACGATATTATTAGTCGTGATCCCAATGCAAGAGTCGCTTGCGAAACGGTAACAACAACCGGCATGATTTTCGTGATGGGTGAAATCACAACAGAATGCTATACGGATATTCCCGCGATTGCGCGTCGTACCGTAGAGAGAATTGGGTATATCAATCCGGAGTACGGCTTTGATTACAAAGGTTGTGCCGTTATGACCTCCATTGATGAGCAATCCCCTGATATTGCAATGGGTGTCAACAATGCTTACGATTCCAAAGAACAAGTGGAAGATCCTGAAGCACTGATCGGTGCGGGAGATCAGGGTATGATGTTCGGTTATGCCTGCGATGAAACGCCCGAATTGATGCCTGCGCCTATTTCTATGGCACACGCACTGTCCCGCCGTTTGAGCGAAGTGCGCAAAAGCGGGGAATTGCCCTGGCTTCGTCCGGACGGAAAAAGTCAGGTAACGGTAGAATATGACATAGAAGGTCGCGTGTTGCGCGCACCTGCTATTGTTGTTTCCACACAACATAACCCGGAAGTTGTGCTAAAGGATTTGAGAGATGCCGTGATTGAAACGGTGATCAAACCGATTATTCCTGCCGCCTATATTGATCGTGAAACAAAGCTTTATGTGAACCCAACGGGGCGTTTTGTTTTGGGTGGACCTGTTGGGGATTCCGGTTTGACGGGACGTAAGATTATTGTGGATACCTATGGTGGAAGTGCGGCGCATGGTGGCGGATGCTTTTCGGGAAAAGATCCCACGAAAGTGGATCGTTCTGCGGCATATATGGCAAGACACGTTGCAAAAAACATCGTAGCGGCAGGTCTTGCGAAAAAATGTCAGATTGAGATTGCCTATGCCATTGGTGTTGCGCATCCGGTTTCTGTCTTAGTGGACACGCAGGGAACCGGTGTGATGTCCGACGAAAAATTGTCGGCACTTGTGGTCGAATTGTTTGATCTGCGTCCCGGTAAAATTATTTCTTATCTAAACTTGCGTCGCCCCATTTATGAACAAACGGCTGCTTACGGTCATTTCGGTCGTCCTGATCTTGATCTGCCTTGGGAAAGTACCCACAGAGTGGCAGAACTGCAATCGTATCGGTGAAGCATATGCCTGAAATTTCGGTTATCGTACCGGTTTACAAAGCGGAGACGCTTTTGAGAAGCTGTGTCAATTCCGTACTGGCGCAAAGCTTTGTGGATTGGGAGCTAATTCTAATTGAGGATGGGTCGCCGGACGAAAGTGGCGCACTTTGTGATATGCTGGCAAGTAAAGAGCCAAGAATTCGCGTATTTCATAAAAAAAACGGCGGAGTCAGTTCCGCACGCAATCGAGGTATGCAGGAGGCACAGGGACGATACCTTGCATTTCTGGACGCAGACGATTGGTTTGCGCCCGAAGCGTTGCAAACGCTCTATGACCTTGCTGAAAAAAATGATGCCGATACTGCCGGATGTGCGCATTATCGGGCGGAAGTGAATGGTGAGACAAGCCGAGAGGCGGGCGCATTGCCGCCGGGCGTATATGACGAGATGCAGATAAGAAGCAGGATTGTCTCGCGTCTTTTAGGGGAGCGTTTGGGGAAGCAGGAAGAACTTCTGAACGGTTTTGTTTGGCGATTTTTATTTACAAAAGACCTTATTTCAAGGGGAAATCTGTCCTTCTTAGGGGCATACTTGGAAGATGAATTGTTTTTGCTGGAATATTTTTGTGTGGCGAAGAAACTCGCTATGACAGATGAACCGCTCTATTATTATTTGCAAAATCCGGCTTCTGTCACTAGACGCTATTTGTCGGATTATTGGCAAACCTTTACTCGTTTTCTAAAAGAGAAGGAGATGGTTGCCCAAAAGTATGAGTTGGGTTTGGATCAGCCGGATTGGAAAGAGAATTCGGTTTGGTCGGGTGTTTTAATTGCTGTGGGCAATGAGTTTGCACCGGGGAATACCGCTTCTTTTTCGGAAAAGCGGCGACGTATTCGGGCGCTTTCTCAGTATCCCGAGGTTGCGCGTGCCGTTGCGGTGATTGCGCCGAAAAATTTAAGTCGGAATAAGCAGATGGTTGCGGATTTGTTTAGAAAACGGCGGTTTTCGTTGCTTGCAATGATGTATTTTGTCAAGAATCGAAAACGCGTCTAACAGCCGCTACCACCTTGCAAG
>JAVVSI010000208.1:0-2906 GCA_036654315.1 Evtepia sp.
AGCATGGTGGGAATGGCTTCTTTTACGGTCATTCCATTCAGGAATGCGGAATTCACCATGATGCCGCTGTCATCTTTCAGCGTAAAGGCTCCGGTTTCAATATCGCCGCCTCGGACTACCTCAATGATCTCGCATCCGAATTTTTTCGCAAATTCCCAGTCACGATCATCGTGTGCGGGAACTGCCATAATCGCACCGGTTCCATAAGAGACCAGAACATAATCGGAGATAAAAATCGGAATCTCTTTGCCATTCACCGGATTGATACCGCGTACACCGGCAAGCTTCACACCGGTTTTTTCTTTGACCAGCTCGGTTCTTTCAAAATCGGATTTTTTAGACGCGACTGCAACATAGTCTGCCACTTCATCCCAATTTGAAATGATCTCTTTCCACCGTTCAATATAGGGGTGTTCGGGAGAGAGAACCATATACGTTGCACCGAATAGCGTATCGGGACGTGTCGTATAAATGGGAAGTGTATCCCCTTGCGTTGTCTGGAACACAACCTCCGCACCCGTAGAACGACCAATCCAGTTTTTTTGCTGTGTTTTAACACGTTCGATAAAATCCAAATCGTCCAGATCGTCAATCAACCGCTGTGCGTATTCCGTAATCTTGAGCATCCACTGGCTTTTTTCCTTGCGTACCACTTCGGAGCCGCAGCGTTCGCAAACACCGCCGACGACTTCCTCATTCGCTAAAACACACTTACAACCGGTACACCAGTTCACAGGCATAGAGGTTTTGTAGGCCAATCCTTTTTCATAGAGCTTGAGAAAAATCCACTGTGTCCATTTATAGTATGTGGGATCTGTAGTGTCAATTTCCCTGTCCCAATCAAAGGAATATCCCAACATTTGCAGCTGTGCGCGGAAGCTCTGGATATTATCATGGGTTACTTTGGCAGGATGCATATGATTCTTAATGGCATAGTTTTCCGTTGGCAATCCAAAGGCATCGTAGCCCATCGGGAACAGGACGTTATAGCCGTCCATACGGCGTTTGCGTGCCACGACATCCATTGCAGTATAGGGTCTTGCATGGCCGACATGGAGTCCCTGACCGGAGGGGTAAGGGAATTCCACTAAAGCATAAAATTTCGGCTTGTCACTTTTGTTTTCGCAATGATAGCAATTCTCACTTTTCCATCGCGCTTGCCATTTCTTTTCGATACGCTCGAACTCGTATTTCACAGTTTCACACTTTCTTTCCTTTGAAAATTAGGCGTGGCTCTCCACGATCCCGCTGATATCCACTTTGGCTGCGTCGGCCCAAAGGTGATCTAAGCCATAAAACGCGCGGGTTTCTTCGGAAAAAAGATGGACAATGACGGCAGAGTAGTCCTGCAAAATCCAAGTGCCGTCACGGTGTCCCTCAATGTGATGTGGTACGATGTCCTGTTCTTTCATGATGCGCTCACAGGCCTCCGCCATCGCTTTCATTTGCGGTGCCGAACTGCCGGTACATATGACAAAGTAATCGGCGAGCGAACTCACGGTATTCGTCTCCAATACTAAGATATCTTGACCTTTTTTCTCGTCTAAGACTTTTGCAAATGCAAGTGCCATTTCTTTCGGTGTCATTTGATCTCTTCCTTTCATGTTGGTTCTGTTGGTGCGGGCGTCGGTTCGGGGGTCGGCTGAGGCTCGGGTGTTGGCTCAGGTTCCGGCTCTGTCGGTTTGCTTGGCTCTTCCGGCTTTGTTGGTTCGGTCGGCTTTGTGGGTTCCTCCGGCTTTGTTGGTTCGGTCGGCTTTGTCGGTTCCTCCGGCTTTGTCGGTTTCTCCGGCTTCGTTGGCTCAGTCGGCTTGCTGGGTTCCGATGGTTTGCTTGGTTTGTCCGGTTTATCGGGTTTCGCCGGTTTGCTTGGTTCTTCTGACTCGGCGGGTTTCGTTGGTTTGGTGGGTTTTGTGGGTTTATCGTTCTTGTCATTCTTATCGGTCTTATCTGTCTTATCGGTCTTGTCATTCGTCGGCTTTGTGGGTTTTGTGGGTTTCGTTGTACTGCCGCCGCTATTTGCTTTTTTGTCCTCCAGCTTCCCTGTACTGGAACCAATCGTCCCATCGTCGTTTACATACAAAATATACAGTTATTTTTTAATCAAAGGATACCTATATGGATTTAAATAAATATTGACCATTTCGACCAATTCGTCGGTTTCAGGCACGACATAAGACAATTTCGTGCCATATCCGCGACTCCAAACACTTTTGCCTTGATAAGGCATCGTCAGAAAATTCACATTCTCCATGCTTAATCCACCAAAAATCGCCTTTTGTCCAAACCAAGCGATATTTGTGATCGTCAAATTCGTTGTGACATTTTCCTTAAATACTTTGGTCAAATCATCGAGACGCGTCGCGTTTTCAATTTTAAGACACTGTTCCATGACAGCCTTCAAAAAGCCTTGCTGTGTCTCAATGCGTCCGATATCGCCATTGCTATAACCATTGGGGCCATCTCGGAAACGGACAACCTGCATGGCTTTGTTTCCGTCCAGTTTTTGATAGCCCGACGAGACGTTGATATGGAGATCCTGCGTCGGGTCGGAGTATTTCATATCACGCGGGACATCGTACCAGACGCCGCCCAAGGCATCGACCAATTCTCCTACAGCTTTCCATTCCACAATCACTTGAAAATCCGGGATAAAGCCGACAAGCTGTGAGACTTCATTGCCAACTGCTTTGATTCCCTCATCCCCGCGACCGTTCATATTGTAGACCGAATTGATCTTTTTGATATCCCACGAAACATTCACCATGGTATCACGCGGGATACTCAGAACATTGATTGATTGGTTTATGATATCATAGGACAGCAAAAGCATGGTATCGGTATTCCCGCCGCCGCCGGTATCTCTGCCAATCACCAAAAAAGTATAAAATTCCTTCTTTCGGTCACCG
>JAVVSI010000209.1:0-2895 GCA_036654315.1 Evtepia sp.
GAAACCAATTTTAATATCCGCTCAAACTGGCTTTCTACATCCACATTGTACCGATATGTGTGCCGCGCATTTTCAAAATAGCCATAGTAGACCAAATTATCGATTCGCCCCTCCATACATTCATTTTTGAAATATCGAGGAAAGCATATTGTCAGCTCGTTGCACTTGTCGGAAATCACGGTATTGGCCACTGAAACAAGCCAGCCGCCGAACGGCGTACTGTTCAGTCCGCATTCCTTTGTTATTTTGGGAATCGCCACATTGCATAGCCAGATAATCTTCATAGCTTTTTCCTCCACACACACACCTTCTTTGCCAACCAGAGCCAAAAGAAAACTTGAACGGGTATCACCCAAAATTCCATGCGATAAGGCTCCCACCAACACACGCCCAAAATCACAATCAACAGCACTTCCAAATACAAAATGCTAGCTTTGAAGGAATTGTATCGCAGCTGTTTTGTCGCCATATTCATCAAAAGAGCAACCACCATACCACCGCTCAGCAAACCGAACACTCCGAAATCTCTCATGAAATAGTAAAACATTGTCGGTGCGGCATTCATGGTCAGTTGCGGTCCAACCATAATGTAGCTTGTAACGTTCTGTTGTACAAGATTTGTAATCAATTCTCCGTAAAAAAAGCTTCCGATGACAGGCACATAACTCAACAATAACTGAATAACAGAAAGCAGACCGGATATAATTGCGATTCCAAACATAGGATAATTCAAGCCAAACTGTTCTGGGTTGTTCAATACAACATCAAACAACTTAATTCCGCCAGAGAAATACACCGAAACCGTGGTAAACAAATTTTCGCGACTAGAGCGATTACCTCCAAATGACCGCTGTGAAGTAATAGCAATCAAGACCACAAGGATTACAACCACAAGCAGAATCACATTACGCTTGACTCTGTTGTATTTTTTGTGGGAAACCAGAAGTATTTTTTTACCGTCTTTTGCAAATGCGCCTACAACAAAAATAAAGAAATAGAAAATATAGGTTCTCGCACCTGTGATCAATGTAACGCAGGCAATATTCAGTGCCGTGATTGATAGATATCTCAGTTTCATCTGTCCATTTGCCCACAAAACAGCAGCCAACAATGCGCATGCACATACACCAGGGAAAACACCAAAATGGATATAAAGTATCCGTTCAAATGTACTCATAAAGGTTTCAGTGGTCGCGCCTACATACAGGCTTCGCATGCTACCTAAGCCACCTATCATAATGGTAGGAAGCGCCCGCAGAAACAGTGGAATCATTGCCAATAAAAGTATAAGCTGTATGCAGATAATCACCTTGTAGTAACTATTGACAACGCTATCCATGCCAATCTGAACAGGCTTCACATAATTGGTCCGCAGCTTCACTTTTTTTATCTTTGTCCCTGCGAGCCGAAAAAAAAAGTCGGCCATATTAACCGCCAAAATTCCAACAAAAATATGATTCCACACCAAGCCGGTCGTAGGATAATATTGTGACTTTGACACTACAAACAGCGTGATGACCACAAGCCACCACGCGTCAAAAATTACACGCATATCCCGAAATTTATACGGTGATATATAATATTGAAAAATCAGTAAAACGAGGCAGAGTACCCATGTGACTAACATAACCTAATCATCCTTACTTTTACTTGGCATTGGCGACATCAATTTCGATAAATTTCAAAACCCGCTCAGCTTGCTTTGATGCGCTCTTGTTTTCTCTTACAAACCGCTGAGCCGCTGCTCCCTTTTGTTGTGCCTCTTTTGGATGCTCCAGAACATATGTTAGCATTTTCTTTAGCGCTTCGGTCGTATTTCCTTCGATCATATACAAAAAAGGCTCGTATTCGCTGGGCACTCCGTCCAATTTGCACATAACAATCGGTTTTCCACTCGCCATGTATTCCATTGTCTTCGATGGAAAGCTATATTTCGTATATTCGCCTTCATTCGGACGCGGATTTACGAGAATAGATGCTTTCCCCTGATATTGCCTAATTGTTTTCTGATCACAGAAACCCCAGAAGTGAACTCTAGGGTCTTTTTTTATTAAGCGGATAATCTCTTTCTCCGCTTCTCCGCCGCCGCAAATCCACAAACGTGCCTTTGAATCGTCAATTGCTTCAAATGCATCTAACAAATTCTTGATTCCATACTGGTAATGCAACGTTCCAGTGTAAAGAATGATCTTTTCATCTGACGCTGACGCAGGTTCAACATACTCAGCTGTCTCGCTGCAAATCCCCTCCAGAAGTAGCCACGGTCGATTCCCGATGTGCAACGGCTCACGCATTTGTTCTGTCAAAATGATAAACCGATTCACTCTCTCAAAGCAAGAATAGATTATTTTGTTCTGCCAACTCCGCAGCACTTTTCGAATTGAGGTCGTTTTCCCTAAATCATAATATTCCGGCAGATCTGTTATGATAATAGTGATTTTGACATTCCGGGGAAGTCGACGTAGTGCTTGCAAAAAAGGCATATACGCTGAATAAATCACAATCTCCGTATCTTCCCTCGCCCATTTTTTCAGAATTTTTCTTGCTCCCCACACACGACCAAGTTGCTTAATCACGGGCAAATTCACAGTCCCCACTTCGTAACAAGGAGTACCGTCATTGTCCCAAAACCGCGTATTCAATACCAGATTTTTATAGTGCTTCGGCCAAACTCCAACTGGTAAAGCATTGATGACTTGAACAGGTTTTCCCAGATGCTTTTCCATCCCATGAAGCAAGTTCCATTGAAAAAGGTTAGGTGCCACGCTACCTTTGACAACGGACGATGCGAGAATTTCAGCTTCTTTATCGTTCTGATATAGCGGTCCCATAAAAAGGATGTTTTTGTTTTTTCCTTTTGGGGAGAGATGAACTTGTTCCATATTATGATTGCCC
>JAVVSI010000210.1:0-2886 GCA_036654315.1 Evtepia sp.
TAAAAAGTTTTGCGGATTCTTGCTTGCATCCTGGATGATCCGCTCGGTTTTGACAAGCTCTGTCTCGGCGTTTTCTTTGCTGACCTGATAGTAGCCAAAATCTCGATCACCCAGATAGCTATCCATAAGCATTCTTGCACGAATGTTGACTGAGTCACTGCCCTTATTGTCGGCATTGAGTTTAACGGATACCATACCGTGTTCATTGCCCTCGCTGGCGAGGGTGATGGTTTGGGTAAAGGTAAGCTGTGCCACAGACCAAATGGAGATAATATCTCCATTTGGCTCTTGCGTGACGGTAACCCCTTTGTGGCTGGGATCTGTTGCGTCGCCGTAGGTGCCGCCGAACAGGTAATCCTGTACGTTGTTGTTCCCGTAATCCACACGATAGGACACAAAGGAAGTGTCGTATGCGCCGTTATGGAACAGCAGTTTTTTGTTATTGTCGGATTTTTTAATCCGGTCGCCCTCCGCAGTATTGACTGCGAAGCCGCCGTTTTTGCGGGAAACTTCGACGCGGATATAGCCGTTATCGAGAACCGCCGGTCCTGTTTCATCCAGCATTGCCGCAACCGCAGTGGCGGGTAACAGTGCGAAGAGCATAGACAGGCACAAGATCCAAGAAAGAAATCGTTTCATGTTGCTGCCCCCTTATCGTTCTATATAGAGCGTGGTCACGAAGCTATCCCTGCTCTGCGTGGTGATGTACAGCGTGTAGAACGCTGCTGTTTCTGCCGTAAATTCGCCATTTTGGTCGATTGGAAGGCTAAATGGCAAATACTTCATCTGTCCGACCGTGTAAATTCCCTTGCTTATTTTCACGGTGTACGGCTCCAAAATGTTTCCGGAAATCTTCTTGATATTCTCTACGGTAAGGTTATGTTTGCCGGTTTTGAGTACCATAGTGCCGTAAGGCTCCACTTTCTCGCCATCAATAGAAATAACCGGAAGATTTTTGTCATACACACGCACATAGCGGGTATTACGCCCCTCATTTCCTGCGGCATCTGTCGCGATATAAACGACAGAATAGAGTCCTACCGTATTAAGTGTTAGATTTTTTGTATCGGGGATTGCTTTGGGTTGGCCGAAGTTATCCTGCACTGTAACACCCTCTGCCAATTTAGCGGCTAGGTCTGCTTGGGAGCTGTCCTGCCGGATATTGATGGTACTTTTATCAAAGCTGACTGTGGGTGCAATCCTGTCGATGCTGCCCACAACGACGTTTTTATAGGCTGTATTTCCGGCAGCATCTGTAGCAGTGAGCGTATAGACGCCATTGTCAGATATGGTGATGCTCTTCTCGACGCTTGCTTTGGTATCAAACGGTGAACCGATACCGGTTAGGGTGCAGTCCTCATCCGTCGTCACACCGAGCGTAACGCTACCGGCAGTGGGTTTCAAATCACTGGTGTCCGCCGGGTCTGTTGTGAGAACAGGCGTTTTACGGTCGATCCCAAGTACAGTCACAGGTTTCTTGCAGGGATTGCCCGCCAAGTCGACGAAGTCAAAGACATACTCCTGATCTGCTGTCACCGTCGCTGTCAAGGGGTGTGTTGCATCATAGATAGCCGCTGTCCTGTCGGTGTTCACCGCACCGTAGTTGTGGCAGTAAACTTGTTCATTGGGGGTTAAGGTAATGGTTGCTGCATAGGGTTTGCTCGCATTTTCGCGATTGACGGAGTCGATAACTACGTCAATCTTGGCAGGCGTGCGATCAATCACGTCGGCAGACAACCACAGTGTCTGCTGGGCACTTTTCCCATTGGGCGCGGTGACTGTGAGGCGAACGCCCAAATTACCCTCGGAGAAGCGGACAAACACCTTGTCTCCGGTCTGTGTGACTGTAGGGAGTGTGAAAGCGGAAAGTTCCGACGCACCGCTCGGGTACCAAGTGCCGCCATACTGTTGAAGGCTGTACTCTGCCGTCACGCTCATAATAGAGGTATCGCTGCTCACTATGGCCGTTACATCACTGTTCACGGGACCATTTGTGGGTGCGGTATAGATGAAGGTGGGGGTTCCGCTCTGGTTAGAGATGAGGCAAGGTGACCAAGAAATATTGAGTTTCGGCAGACTGATGTTGATATCATTCACTGCAAATGTCACAGTTCCCATATTTCCCGCAAAATCATGGAAGAACACAGGAACGCTTTCGTTGGTTGTGAACAAACGCTTTGACCAACCCTTATAGGGACCCTCTGCGGTTTCCGGCGTCAGTGTTGGGCTATCAACGATCACTTCAGTGTTTGTGTTATCAGAAAACTGAATGTAGCCCATACGATCATAAAGCGTATTGGCTTTTGTGATCGCTGTTTCGGCAGTGGGTGGAACGAGGTCAATCCACTTTTCAAGTTCTTCTTTTGTAACTGTAAAGGACGTGAAGTTGTCTTTCTCGGCCGCACTCTGAGCTTTTGCGTTATCTACCACCGCAACCGTAAATGTGACCGCTTTTGTAATGGTAATGGTGCTTCCATTCAGCGTCACGCCGTCTATCGTATCGCTCTGTGCGTTGCTGTAGGCGAGGTCTGTGGGAGGCGCGTTCAGCAGTACAATTTTGAAATTGGATTGATCGCGGGCATTCACTTTTAAATTATACCCTTGGACATAGCTCACATCTTCGAGGGCTTTGTCTATCGGCTGTACCATCGTGAATGCACCGGACTGCGTATATCCTCCCATACGTTTGGCGTGAATATCTACGTTGACAAGCGGTGCGAGTTCATCTTTGAATGGCTCGGGTGGCTCGGGCGGCTCGCCCAAAGTAACACCCAAGGTATTGAGGTCAACCGTCAGGGAGCCATTTAGACCCAAGTCATCCACATAGGTAAATGTGTGTGTTGTTGCACCGCCATATGTAAAGGTGAATGTTTCGCCGGTATCACC
>JAVVSI010000211.1:0-2857 GCA_036654315.1 Evtepia sp.
GTAACGGCTGAGGTCATCCAAGCCTTCAAACTCAAGTCCGGTATCGCGTTCGGTTCCACGCAGTGCTTCGACAATTGCGTTCATAGATGGCTGGCTGGTGCAGGAACTCATGGACTCAATGGCGGCATCGACGATATCGACGCCGGCTTCTGCGGCTTTCAATACGGTTGCAACACCTGCGCCTGTCGTATCGTGCGTGTGGAGGTGTACGGGGATTTTGAGTTCGGCTTTCAGTGCGGAAATCAGCTCATATGCCGCATATGGTTTGAGCAGACCTGCCATATCCTTAATTGCAAAGATATGGACGCCTTCGGCTTCCAGTTGCTTTGCCTTTTTGACATAATAATCCAAAGTATATTTTTTCTCTTTGGGATTCAGAATATCGCCGGTGTAGCAAATAGCACCCTCAACGATTTTTCCGGTTTTCAGAGATTCTTGAATTGGCATTTTCATATTTTCGATCCAGTTGAGGCTGTCAAAAATACGGAATACATCAACGCCTTTTTCAGCGGAAATACGGATAAATTCACTGACGACGTTATCGGGATAGTTACTGTAACCTACGGCATTGGATGCACGCAGGAGCATTTGAATCAGGGTATTGGGCATTCTTTCCGACAGAATCTGCAAACGCTTCCAAGGAGATTCTTTGAGGAAACGATAGCTTGTGTCGTAAGTTGCGCCGCCCCAAGCTTCCACGGAGAACGTGGTCTGAAGGATGGAGTTTGTGGCACGGGCAGCACCGGCAATATCTTTGGTACGCATACGGGTGGCAAGCAGGGACTGCTGTGCGTCACGCATGGAAGTGTCTGTCAGATACAATTTCTTTTCTGTGAGAATTTTTTGCGTAAAAGCAACTGCACCGAGCTTTTTAAATTCATCCTTGGCACCGTAAACCGGTTTCTCCGTATCGTAATTGGGCAGAACCCGATTTTCAAAGTATGGCTTTTCACCATTACTGACATTGACGATCTTATCGCCAAGGAACTCAAGTACTTTTGTAGCGCGATCCTGGCTATGTCCAAGCATAAACAGTTCCGGCGTTTCCTCAATGAAGGTTGTATAGCACTTTCCCTCTTTGAAAACGGGGTTGTTGATCACGTTAATTAAAAATGGAATATTGGTCTTGATTCCGCGAATACGCATTTCACGGAGCGCACGCAATGACTTTCTGACGGCACCATCAAAGGTTCTGTCAAAGGAGACAACTTTGACGAGCAAGCTATCATAATAAGGCAGAATTTCTGCACCCGCATAGGCATTTCCGCCATCCAGACGCAGTCCATTGCCTGAACCGGAACGATAGACGCTGATTTTACCGGTATCGGGCAGGAAGTTATTGGATGGATCTTCGGAAGTCACACGCGTTTGAATGGAATATCCACTGGCATGGATACTGTCTTGTCCGAGAATATTGATCTCTTCGGAATCCAAGGGATAACCTTCTGCAACAAGAATCTGAGACTGAACAATATCAATCCCGGTTACCATTTCGGTGACTGTGTGTTCGACCTGAATTCTTGGGTTCATTTCGATAAAATACGGATTGTAGTCTGCATCCACCAAAAACTCAAGTGTACCGGCATTCCGGTAGCCAACTGCTTTGCAAAGGCTGATCGCACTGCTGAAAATGGTATCCCTTGTTTTTTGTGGGATGCTGAATGCCGGTGCATACTCGACGACCTTCTGATGGCGACGTTGCACGGAGCAATCGCGGTCAAACAGGTGGACGACATTGCCGTAATGATCGGCCAGAACTTGGACTTCGATATGCTTGGGGCTACGAAGATACTTTTCAACAAAGATTTGGTCATCACCAAATGCTTTTTTGGATTCATCGGTTGCTTCCTTGTACTCGCGTGGCATATCCTCTTCGCGATTGACAATGCGCATACCACGACCGCCGCCGCCATTGGACGCTTTTAGCATAACGGGGTAACCGACTTGTCTTGCGACTGCAACGACTTCCTCAATGCTTTTCACAGCGTGGTCTACACCCGGGATGACCGGGACATTGGCTGTCATAGCGATTTGTTTGGAAGAAATTTTATCGCCCATAGCATTCATAATATCGACGCTTGGCCCGATGAATGTGATATTATTTTTCTCGCAGGCTTCGACGAAGTTGGGATTCTCAGAAAGGAATCCATATCCGGGATGAATTGCATCAATATCTTTTTCTTTTGCAATCTTGATAATTTCGTTGATATCAAGATAAGCATCCACAGGTCCTTTTTCCGGGTTCAAGGGATAGGCCTCGTCAGCTTTGGTTCTAAACATGGCATATTTGTCTTCTTTTGAATAAATACCTACCGTTGTGATACCAAGCTCTGTCAATGCACGAAATACGCGGATGGCAATTTCGCCGCGATTTGCCACCAGAACTCTTTTAAACGGTTTAATTTGAACTTCACTCATGAAAAAAACTCCTTCTTTCCGAATGCACATAAAATCTGCGTTTTTCGGACGCAGGGCAGGAAAACCTAATTATCAAGCATTATACACCATATTATTTTACGATGCAAGCCTTGACGCAACCGCTCGAAAAAAATCGGATGATATGACAAAAGCACGCGGCTTTACATTTCGCTAAGGAGACGTTATAATCAAGGATATCGTGAAAAATGGATTGTATGGAGGCAGGTGGAAATTTTTGTTGACCTATTCGTTTGAAAATATCGAGACGGAAAGTATGTATGAATATCTTTATCGATGTATAAAGAAAGACATTTTAGATAAAAAACTGGTATCGCATGAAAAGCTTCCCTCAAAGCGTGCTTTTGCAAAAAATCTGGGTGTGAGTAATATCACGGTCGAAAGTGCGTATGCGCAGCTGGTTGCGGAAGGCTATTTATAT
>JAVVSI010000212.1:0-2840 GCA_036654315.1 Evtepia sp.
AATTTTTTGGAGGTATCATCATGGTTTTTGAAGCAATTGCAGCGCTCGTCGCAGAGCATAATGATTGTGACGCATCTGAGGTTACAATGGAGAGTAATTTTAAGGAACTGGGCATTGATTCCCTTGACACAGTAGAGATGCTGATGGATCTGGAAGATAAGCTGGGACAAGAGATTGAGTTGGATCAAAAGGTGGAGACAGTGGGGGATCTGGTTCGTTTCATTGAAAGTAAACTGGCATGATCCGCTCCGAATTGTGCGCGCTTCTTGGAATCCGTTACCCGGTATTTCAAGGTGGTATGGCTTGGATTGCCGACGGTAAACTCGCGGCAGCAGTTTCAAATGGCGGTGGACTTGGTATCGTCGCGGCGGGTAACGCCCCCGGCGAGGCCGTCCGCAAAGAAATTCAAATCGCGGCGTCTTTGACTGATCGGCCGTTTGGTGTCAATATTATGCTCATGAGTCCGTTCGCAGCGGAAATCGCACAGGTCGTCGTGGAAGAGCATGTTGCCGTTGTAACAACAGGTGCAGGAAATCCAACGGCGTATATGGCGGCTTGGAAGGCGGCGGGGATTCGGGTGATCCCTGTGGTTGCCTCTGTCGCTATGGCGAAACTCATGACGCGTTTGGGTGCATCGGCAGTGATTGCAGAGGGTGGTGAGAGCGGCGGACACGTCGGGGATCTCACCACCATGACGCTCGTGCCACAAGTTTGTGATGTAACGGATTTGCCCGTGATTGCCGCCGGTGGAATCGCAGATGGCAGAGGTGTCGCAGCCACATTCATGCTCGGTGCCTGTGGCGTACAGATGGGTACGCGATTCTTGCTTGCAAAAGAGTGTAATATCCACCGGAATTATAAAGATAAGATTTTAAAAGCCAATGATCTCGCAACCATTGTGACCGGAAAACGATTGGGGCATCCTGTACGCAGTTTAAAGACACCGTTTTCGCGTGATTATTTCAAAGCGGAGTATACGGATATTTCCGATGAGGCTTTGGAAGAGATGGCGGCAGGTGCGCTTCGTCTTGCCGTGCAGGATGGAGACATACAAAAGGGTTGTTTCCTATCGGGGCAAATTGCCGCAATGGTCAAACAGGAACAGTCGGCGGCAGATATCGTCTCTGAGATCATGGAAGAAGCAGAAGTTGTTTTGGAGGGAGCGTCACGATGGATCATAAAATAGCCTTCGTATTTTCGGGACAGGGCGCACAGTACAGCGGCATGGGCGCGACCCTGACAAGTCCTGCCGCCACAGATGTATTTCGCCGTTTGGATGCCATTCGCCCCGGCACTTCCGCGCAATGTTTTCATGGTACGGCAGAGGAACTCAATACCACAAAAAATACACAGCCTTGTCTATTTGCGGTCGAACTCGCGGCGGCGGCCGCTTTGTCTGCGGCGGGTGTTGTGCCGCACTGTATTGCGGGTTTTTCTTTGGGTGAAGTTTCCGCTCTAACCGGCGCGGGTGTTTTTTCTTTGGAAGATGGGTTTCGTCTGGTCTGTCGTCGTGCCGAGTTGATGCAGACTGCGGCCGAAAAAGTAGACAGTGGTATGGTGGCGGTTGTGAAACTGTCAGATGAAGCCGTTGAGGAACTATGCGGGCAGTTTGAACAGGTTTATCCGGTCAACTATAACTGTCCCGGTCAGGTTGCAGTCGCGGGACGCAAAGACGTACTGCCGGATTTTTCAAAAGCAGTCAAAGCAGCGGGCGGTAGAGCAGTCCCATTACGCGTCAGCGGTGGATTCCACGCGCCGTTTATGGATTCGGCAGCAGAGGCATTCGGGATAGCTTTGGAATCTGTACCGTTCGGCACACCGTCTTGTCCTGTTTATTCCGACTATACCGGCCTTCCCTATGAACAAAATGTGGCGGAACTTTTGACAAAGCAGATCAAAAATCCGGTGCGCTGGAACAATATAATCACGCATATGATCGAAAACGGTGTGGATACATTCATAGAGATCGGACCCGGTGAGACGCTGTGTGGTTTGATCAAAAAAATCGACAGCAGCGTAACAACTCGACACGTTGCGGATGCAGACAGTCTGGAAAAGACACTGGAGGAATTGAGTGGAACTTAAAACAGCCATAGTAACAGGCGGATCGCGTGGAATCGGCGCAGCAATTACGAAGAAATTTGCTGCCTCCGGTATTCAGGTTGCTGTGATCTACGCGGGCAACGAAGCCGCCGCACAAGCGGTATGTGAACACTGTCAGACAACATACGGCGTGAAGGCAGTTGCCTATCGTTGTGATGTTTCGAATTTCGAAGAGACGCGTGCTGTTGTTGCCGCGATCAAAGCGGAGTTTGGCGGCGTGGATATTTTGGTCAATAACGCAGGGATTACGCGCGATGGACTCATTGCGCGTATGAAAGAGGACGACTTCGATGCCGTGATGAATACCAATTTAAAAGGTGCGTTCCACATGATTCGTCAGTGTAGTCCTATTTTCATCCGCAATAAAGGCGGCCGCATTGTGAATATCAGCTCCGTCGTCGGGATTTCCGGTAACGCGGGACAGGCCAATTATGCCGCATCCAAAGCAGGTATCATTGGATTAACGAAATCCGTTGCAAAAGAACTGGCTTCGCGTGGTGTGACTTGTAATGCCGTTGCGCCCGGGTTTATTGATACGGATATGACAAAAAATTTAGACGAATCGGGCGAAGTACTCGCTCAAATTCCATTGGGACGTGTCGGCACACCGGAAGATGTTGCCCAAACGGTTGCCTTTTTAACCCAAGCATCCTACATCACAGGTGAAGTCATCCGCGTAGACGGCGGCATGGCAATTTGATTATTGACAATTGATTTCATTTCATTGTTAGACTGCT
>JAVVSI010000213.1:0-2780 GCA_036654315.1 Evtepia sp.
AGCCTCCTTGAATGCTGCGGCACTACCCTCATAAAAATTTTCCACCTGCACATACCCAATATGACCATCCAGCATCTCGGAGCGGACGGAATCCACAACCAGTTCGCCGCGCTCTACTGCTACGATTCGAAGCTCACCCGCTGTATTCTCAATTTCCAATGATACGGATGTCCCCGCTTTCCCGCGCATCGCATTCATGCAATCGCTTCCATTTTCTTGATTGATCTTTGTCCCATTGACACTGCGAATGATTTCATCCGCAGAAATACCCGCTTCTGCCGCCGGACTCTTCTCTTTCACCGATCCAATGCGTATACCATCTTCCTCTACAATCACTGTGACACCGATTCCTACGTAGGCATTTGCTCGCATTCCTTTTTCCTGTTCATAGCCCGCACGCGTCAAATAGTACGACCATCTATCATTTAACCCAGTCACCATATGGGAAAGCGTCAAATCTGTGGATTGTTCCGTTTCTCCCACAAATTTGCTCTCTATCAGGTGCTGCGCCTGTAAAATGCTGAGTCCCTCCCTGCCGATCAGACGCAACCCTATCCCTGTCACCAAAACCGCAACGACAACTCCCGTTGCAACGATACTCAAAATCAGGCTGCGCCACGAAACCTGCTTGGGTTGGTCGGTGTCCGTTTTTTGTTTCATACTTTCGTTCCTTTCATGCTCACTTAACAAAGCGTTGTACCGTAATCGCGCTGATTCCATGTATCTTATGCGCCTATACCAAAAAATAACACAATGCAGGAAAGTACACTCCCCCTACATTGTGTTATTTTTCAGGCTTATAGATGAGATCCCATTGCACACAAGGCAAACTCAGAATACACCGGGGAAACAACTCGTGGGGTTGATGCGACTACCACTTCGACGGATTTCCAAATGCAAATGATTGCCTGTGGAGGAACCGGTTGTCCCAACATAACCAATCACCTGACCCTGCTGTACCGTCGCATTGACCGAAACAGCTCTCGAATTCATATGGCCATAGAGCGATGAATAGCCACCCGTATGTTGTATCACGACATAGTTCCCATAAGAACTGTTGTACCCCGAAATGGAAACAATTCCACTTTTTACTGCGGTAATTCTCGTGTTCTTCGGTGCGGGAAGATCAATACCCGTGTGTGAATTCGGCCTTCCGGTCACAGGATGTGTTCTCGTACCAAAGGGTGAACTGATCCGCGTATAGCTCGAGGGCAATGGATAGGAAAAACCGGATACACTGTCTACAAACTGCGTTTGATTCTGGCTCTGTCTCTCCACAATCAAGGCCTGTATTTGCTTTTCTCTGCTCCGAATCTCCTGATCGACATTCGCCTCATCCGCTGCCACTTTCGCAAGCATATCTTCTGTCGCGTTTTCATCTGCTTCCAGAGACTTTAAGATTTTTTGTGCCTCTGCCGCCTTCGCGTCCAATTCGTTTTTGGCGGCTTCCTGTTCTTGCTTCGCTGCCGCCTGCGCTCTGCGCTGTGTTTGCAGTCCCGCCTCCTTTTTCTCCACTTCTACACGCGCTGCTTCCAACTTCGCCGCTACTTCGTTATCATATTCCATGATCTCACTCACACCCATAGCGTTGTCCAGAAATTCAGAAAAACTCGCGGAATTAAACATGATGGACCAATAGGATACCGTGCCAGTTTCTTCCATATCTCGCACGCGGGAACAAAATAGAATATACTGTTCCTTTTCTTTTTCCTTCGCGGCCTCCAGTTCTTCTTGTGCTTCCGCAATCAGTCCGTCATAAACGGCAATTTTCTTTTGGATATTCGCAAGTTCTTCCTCAATGGATTCCATCTGCTCATCCAAATTCTGTTTTGCGGACAGTACCTGTGCCTTATTATTACGGATATTGGAAAGCTCCGCATTCAGTTGCTTTCGGCGATCCTTTAGAGAACCTGAGTTCTTTTCCAAAGAACTGATTTGCGATTGCAGGTCATCTTTTGTTTGCGCCGCCTGTGCCGGCATGACCATCACAACCAGAGGAATCAGCATGGTCAGTGCCAAAACAACTGCAAGCACAGCAACAAGCATTTTTTGTGGCGTCATTTGTGATTTCTTATTCTTCATTAAAGTCTCGATCATCCTTTCTTAGGACAGTCCCGGAAAACACCCCGCTGGGTTAATCCGGCTGCCACCCTTACGGATCTCCAAATGCAAATGATTGCCCGTTGCCGAACCGGTCGCGCCAACGTAGCCAATCAATTGTCCCTGAGATACCACATCATCCGCACCTACGGCTCTTGAATTCATATGCCCATACAGTGAAGAATATCCGTCCGTATGCTGAATCACAATGTAGTTGCCATAAGAGGCATTATATCCCGAAATTGAAACAATCCCACTCTTGACAGCCGTGATCCTTGTGTTTTTCGGTGCGGGCAAGTCAATTCCTGTATGAAAATTTGGTTTCCCCGTGACCGGATGTGTGCGCGTGCCATAGGGCGAATTGATGCGTCGATAGGAAGAGGGGAGTGGATAGGAAAAACCGGATACCTGATCCACAAATGGCGTCTCATTCTTTGGCGGCTTGGGCTTTTGTGTATGACCCGGCGTTGGTTTTTGAGACCCACCCGGCGTCGGTTTTTGGCTGGGTTTCTGCTGTTGTGCCGCTTGCGGTTCTTCCTTCTTTTTGGCCTCTTCTTTTTTTCTGGGTTCTTCTTTCTGTTTCGCGATTGCCTCGGCCTGCATTTTCGCTATCATATCATTGACTTGCTTTTCCCTGTTTCGGATTTGCTGGTCTACTTGTGCCTCATCGGCTGCGACTT
>JAVVSI010000214.1:0-2753 GCA_036654315.1 Evtepia sp.
CCGGATGAATCATTGCGTACATGGACGCGAGAGATGCAGGCGGCGGGTATTCGGGTTTTCATTCTCTCCAACAGCCGAAAGCCGAACCGTGCGCGTATCTTTGCCGAATCGCTCGGCGTCCCCTTTCTCGGACGCGCCGGGAAACCGAAGCGGGGCGGGTTTTTGCGTGCGATGGAGCAAATGGGAGAAAGTGCAAATCATACCGCCATGCTTGGCGATCAAATCTTCACGGATATCCTAGGTGCAAATCGCGCGGGGATTTTATCCGTTTTAATCAAGCCCGTGGCATTCGGAACCATATTTCGCCTCATGCGATATGGCATCGAAACACCATTCCGACTGTTTGGCAAATCACTCGAAAAAAGCTGATTTTTTGAGCGTCAAAACAGGAATTGAAAAGAAAAGAACGGGAATCGTATAATTTCACTTGCAAAAAGGAAAAATATATTGTAGAATACACAGAGACACGCCCTGAACTGTTTTTGTTTGGATCACGTGTTCCCTTGGAACAACCAATTTGACTTGGAGGATGAATTACATGATTTCTGCCAGCGATTTTCGCAATGGCGTAACTTTTGAGATGGACGGAAACGTCATGCAAGTAGTGGAATTTCAGCACGTGAAACCCGGAAAAGGCGCAGCCTTTGTCCGCACGAAGATGAAAAACGTGATTACGGGGGCTGTCACAGAGACATCCTTCAACCCAACGGCAAAGTTTGAAAATGCCTATGTGGAAAAAAAGGACATGGAATACAGCTATAATGATGGTGACCTGTCCTACTTCATGGACAGTGAGACCTTTGATATGATCCCCATCAATCAGGATGTATTGGGTGATTCATTCCGCTTTATGAAAGAGAATATGACCTGTAAGGTCATGAGCTATAAGGGCAAGGTTTTCGGTGTGGAACCGCCTACTTTCGTGGAGCTTGAAGTCACAGAGACGGATCCAGGCTTTAAGGGAGACACCGCCACCAACGTAACAAAACCGGCAAAGCTGGAAACCGGTGCCGAAATTAAAGTACCCCTCTTTATCGGCCCCGGAGACAGAATTAAAATAGATACACGTACCGGTGAATATTTAGAGCGTGCAAAGGGTTAAACTGTAATTGGAAAGGAAGATGACTTATGACAATTTCTGAAAAAGTGGCATACCTCAAAGGTTTAGCGGATGGTTTAGATCTTGGTAAAGATCAGACCAAGGAGGGCAAACTCATCTCCGTAGTCATCGAAGTACTCGAAGAGATCGGTCTGTCCCTTGAAGATTTGGAAGATACGACAGGCGCACTCGGCGAAGAAATTGACGCGCTTTCCGAAGATTTGGAAGACGTAGAAGATGTCGTATTTGACGATGATGATGACGACTGCGATTGCAATTGTGGCTGCAACTGTGATTGCGATTATGATGATGATGACGACGACGATGAGGATTTTTTCCAGATCGAGTGTCCGAATTGCAAAGAAGAACTCGTCATTGATGAGGACGTACTGGACGCAGGACAGATTAAATGCCCAAACTGCGGTGAAAAATTCTCTTTGGATTTCAAAGATGAAAAAGATACCGAGGACAAAGAGTAATAGTTGACTCGCTTGAAAGTATAAAAAGACACGGAGACGGTTGATCAGAACCGTCTCCGTTTTTTTATCTTCCGAGATAGGCGCGTTTGACATCTTCGTTACGTAGCAAATCATGACCGGAACCAGTGAGGGTAATGCTTCCGGTTTCCAGCACATAGCCGATATCTGCCACATGCAAAGCCATATTGGCATTTTGCTCAATCAAAAGGATGGTCATACCCTGCTTATTGATCTCCTGAATGATCGTAAAGATATCACGGACAATCAGCGGAGCAAGTCCAAGGCTTGGCTCGTCCATCATGAGGACTTTGGGCCTGCTCATCAATGCGCGCCCCACTGCCAGCATTTGCTGTTCGCCACCCGACAGGGTACCTGCCATTTGCCAGTGACGTTCTTCCAGACGTGGAAAGAGGGAGTAAACCCACTTAATATCCTCTGCAATGCCTGCTTTATCATGACGGAGATAGGCTCCGATTTTGATATTTTCCAGCACCGACATATCGGGAAATACCCGCCGACCTTCGGGAACCATCACAATGCCCTCTTCAATGATTTTATTGATTGGCATACCGAGCAGCTCTTTGTCACCATAGGTAACAGAGCCGGAGACCGCTTTGACAAGTCCCGAAATGGTGCGAAGTGTTGTAGATTTTCCGGCACCGTTTGCGCCGATCAGCGTCACGATTTTCCCATCGGGTACTTCAATCGTAACGCCGCGCAGGGCTTTGATTCCGCCGTAAGAGACGTGAAGGTCTTTGATTTTAAGCATCTTCCGCCACCCCCAAATAAGCCGCGATGACTGCGGGATCATTTTGAATTTTAGATGGTACACCCGGTGCAATGAGTTTTCCAAAATCGAGGACATAAATACGGTCAGAGATATCCATGACCAGATCCATATGATGTTCAATCATCAAAATGGATAATCCAAATTCGCCGCGAATCCGCGAGATAAAGTCGGTAAGCTCATTGGTTTCCTGTGGGTTCATACCGGCAGCGGGTTCATCCAGCAAGAGAAGTTTTGGATCTGTTGCCATTGCGCGGGCGATTTCAAGACGCCGCTGTTGGCCATAGGGGAGACTGGTTGCCAGATCGTCCTGTACAGCTTGCAGTTCCAAGATTTCCAAAAGGGAGAGCGTTTCGTCTCTCATACGCTTTTCTTCTTTTGGGTTGAG
>JAVVSI010000215.1:0-2729 GCA_036654315.1 Evtepia sp.
CTGTGCAAAGGCATCCTGAAGCATTCCGCCGCAAGCACCACCGCCGACAGCGACACGATACACTGCTTTTCCATGATCCGCAGCGCGTACAGCGGGAATCTGCAATTTTTCTTTCACGGTTTGAATAAAATCGGAAAAAGCTATGGCTTGTGTCAAATTGCCCACTCTTCCAATTCCGTAGGGTTTTCCGTTTTGATCCAGACCATCGGTATGAAGCGGGATTTGGTTTTCCAGTTGGAAGCGATTCGCAAGTACGGTATTCACGCCACCCTCGACTGCATCCAGATTCGTATGTGCGCAGATGGCGGCAATTTGATGTTCAATCAAAAACAGCAGTTTCTTTCCGGTCAAAGTTTCACTCGTTACGGCCGCACAGCGATCCCAAATCACGGGATGATGCGCAACAATCAGATTTGCACCCATATCCACGGCTTCCTGCATCACCGCTTCTGTGATATCAAGTGCAACTAAAATTTTAGTGATGGGAGTTTCCCCTCTTCCCACTAAAAAACCGGCATTATCAAAGCTCATTTGGAGGGAGAACGGTGCCTTCTGATCTAAGAACCGATACACATCCGCTACAGTTGCCATGAAAGCCACTCCTCTTTTATTTCCATCAGATTTTTGATCAGGGAACGCAGTTCTGAAATTTGAGTGGTATGATCTGTCGCCGCATGTTCCAGACCACGAAGTGCCGCGTGGCGACGGGCAATCATAAGATTCAAAAATTCGGTACGCAGACCCATATCAAGATTCTTTTTTTGTTTTCCGACCCAAAGTTCAGCGGCCGTGAGCGGGGGCATGACACCGGGACGCACGGTCAGAACAACGTAAAGTTTCCGATTTTCTTGCACAACAGTTTCGCAATCAATAGAAAATCCGTTTTGTGAAAGCCAGAGCCGCAATTCGGGAATTGCACTCATTGGTTGCAACAAAAAAAGCCGCCCCTCCTCGTTTGACCAAGGCGCGGCTTTTAGAATGGAAGCGATGGTATCGCCACCCATACCGGCGATGGCGATGGTATCGACGGCATCCGCCGGGATACCGTCAAGACCATCGCACAAGCGGAACGAAATCGCATTGGAAACCGACCACATCTTCGCCACCTCTTCCCCGCGCCGGAGAGGACCTTCTCTCAAATCCGAGGCAATGGCGGATGCAATGATACGGTGACGAATCAGCCAAATAGGTAAATAAGCATGATCCGTTCCGATATCGGCAAACCTTGCGTCTTGAGGCACACGCGCCGCGATGGCGGCAAGGCGTGTGGGCAAGGAAAATTCTCTCATTTCGTAAAAACTTTAATCGTTGACTGCAATCATATCATTGATACGCGTCAGTAAGTCATCCACATTGACGTCATGTACGGCACAAGCCTGCTCTACCGTTTCGTTTCTCGATGCGGGGCAACCAAGGCAATGCATCCCAATATCAAGAAAGGCGGGGGCAGTCTGGGGTGCAGTATTCAAAATTTCATCAATCAGTGTATCTTTTGTAATTGTCATTTTAAAACCTCCAAAAAAAAGAAAAGGAGACTGTAAAGTCTCCTTTTCTATCATTCATTCTGCGTCTTCCGTTTCGGGCTCGGCTGCGTCTTCCATGACTGGTTCCGCTGCGTCGAGAAGTGCGCGGATAGAGAGAGAAACTTTCTTGCGTTCAAAATCAATCTCAGTGATCTTGACATCAACCATTTGACCTTCTGCAAGCACATCGCTGCATTTTTCAATCCGATGGTCTGCAATTTGGGAAATATGGATCAGTCCATCCACACCGGGTACGATTTCTGCGAATGCACCAAAAGTCATCAGTTTCACAATACGAACATTGGCAATTGCGCCGACATCGTAAGTATCAATAAACTTGCCCCAAGGATCTTCCGTGCGATCTTTCATACCAAGAGAGATTTTCTTTTTCTCCAAGTCGCAAGCAATGACGTAGACTTCCACGGTATCCCCGATGCTGACAGCCTCAGCGGGACTCTTAATACGGCTCCAAGAAAGCTCGGAAACGTGAACCATACCATCAACGCCGCCAATATCAACGAATGCACCGTAAGAGGTCAGGGACTTCACGACGCCGGTATATTTCTTACCGACTTCAATTGCATCCCAAACCAAGGCAGCTTTTGCTGCACGCTCTTCAAAAGCAACCGCACGGATCGAACCGACGACACGACGGCGGGAACGGTTGACTTCTGTGATACGGAGCTTAATTTTTTGTTTCAAAAGCTCGGACATAGAGGCATCGCGCGCCAGACCTGTTTGAGAAGCCGGAATAAAGACACGAATGCCCTTTACAGAGGCAACGACACCGCCCTTATTTTCCTCTGTTACGATTCCTTCTACTGTGATACGATCTTCACACGCTGTTTCGATGACGTCCCAATTCTTTACGGCATCCAGACGTTTCTTCGAGAGGGTGACAACACCTTCTACATCGTTCACACGCATGACATAGGTTTCGATCTCCTCGCCGAGTTTCACGATATCTTCGACTTTGACATCGGGATCATCGCTGAGTTCGGATACAGGGATGTAGCCGGCGTGTTTGGTGCCTAGGTCAACGTGGATTTCGGTTGGGGTGATACCCGTAACCACACCGGTGACCTTCTCTCCTGTATTTAAAGTTTTGATCGATTTTTCGAGCATTTCAGCAAAGGACTCTTCGACCTCTGCTGTGTCTTCGATCTCCATGATTTCATCGCTCATTTTATCATAGACCTCCTTAAT
>JAVVSI010000216.1:0-2727 GCA_036654315.1 Evtepia sp.
GGAGACTTTGACCCCAATATGGATTGCCTCTTGGAGACGTTTTCCGCTTTTTGCGCCGTAATTGAAACCGATAATCGGAATGAGTCCTTGCATCATGCCTTGCAGTGGCATAAAGAGGAAACTTTGCAGTCTGAAAAAGACGGTGACAACAGAGACGGAAACAACAGAAGCCTGCAAGATTTTATTGATGCCGAACGTACTGATAGAACCCATTGCCATCGTGACAGAGGCAGGCAGTCCAACTTGAACGATGGTCAGGATATCACGGCTGATACGAAGATCCGAACAGTGCAGTTGTAGGCTGTGATTGTAGATCAGGTGAAGAATATAACCGAAAATCGCGGCGAAAATTTGCCCCACAACCGTTGCAATTGCGGCACCGGCAATGCCCAGTTTTGGAAAGCCGAACAGGCCGAAGATCAGGATAGGGTCGAGTATAATATTGATGACGGCACCGGACAATTGTGTGGTCATACTGAGTGCAGTTTTACCTGTGACCTGTAACAGCCGTTCACTCATAATGACGAAAAAGATACCCACACAGCCAATGCAGACAATTCTCAGATAGTCAACACCAAACGCAATGATTTTCGGATCGGTGGCACAAGCTTTGAAATAAGCTTCTGTGCCAAAGTAGCCGAAGATCATAAAAACAAGCGTGAGAACAGCAGACAGACACAGTGTATTTCCGGCGGCTCTTGCGGCATCCCGCGTTTGACCGCGCCCGAAGCGTTGGGAGATCAAGGCGTTCATACCGACCCCAAGTCCGTTGGCAAGTGCGATCATGAGCATCTGGACAGGGAAAGCAATTCCCATTGCAGAAATGGCCTCTTGACCAAGTTTTGAGACAAAGATACTGTCGACGATATTATACATGGATTGGATGAGCATGGAGACCATGAGAGGGATCGACATACGCGCGATGAGTTTGCCCATCGGCATGGTTCCGAGCATATCTGGTTCTGTTTTCATGGGACACACTTTCTGAAACAGAGAACTAAAGATCGCAGGAGATCAAATCTTCAAACGTCTGCCGACGTACAACAAGCCTAGGGTTACCGCCCTGCACCATAACCACAGCAGGTCTGCAAATACGATTGTAGTTTGACGCCATAGAAAAGTTATATGCCCCGGTTGTCAAAACAGCGATGATATCGCCGCGATTTGCCCTAGGCAAGAGAATATTTTCTGCAATTAAATCGCCGCTTTCACAGCAACGTCCCGCGACACTACAGGAAAAATCGGAATGATCATGCATACGGTTTGCAAGTGCAACAGTATAGGCGGAGCGATAGAGGGCATAGCGCGGGTTATCGGTCATACCGCCGTCCACCGTGACATAACTACGATATCCGTGAATTGACTTTACGCCGCCGACAGAATAGAGCGTCAGACCGGCATCCGCGACGATACTGCGACCCGGTTCCATTAAAATGCGGGGAATCGGATAGTCCAAGGCGGCACAGGCGGTTTTGAGGTGTACGCCGAGCAGACGAATATTTGCGGCGATATCGACGCATGGATCTGTTTCGACATAACGCACGCCAAAGCCGCCGCCCAGATTGAAAATGTGAGCGACGAAGCCATGCGTGGCACGCATTTGCTGTGCGAAGCTCAGAAGAATATCAATGGCATCGCAAAAAGGTTGTGCTTCAAAGATTTGAGAGCCAATATGGGAATGAAATCCGCAAAGCTCCAAATTCTCACAGTTGAGTGCAGAAGCGACAAAAAGAGCCGCTTGTCCGGTTTCGATGGGGACACCGAATTGGCAGTCGATGCGTCCGGTATTGATGGCTTCCAAGGTGTGGGGATCAATACCGGGGGTAATACGCAAAAGGATTTTTTGACGTATCCCCGCCTCTCCGGCGCAACGATTTAAGACATCAAGTTCGTTATGATTATCGACAACGAAATAGCCAACACCTTGAGCGATTGCATAACGGATATCCTCGTCGGTTTTATTATCACCATGAAAGAAGAGGTGTTCGGCGGGAAAACCGGCAGATCGGGCGGTAAAAAGTTCGCCGGGTGAGACAACATCAGCATACATTGCTTCATCGTGGATGATGCGGTACATTTCTTTGAAACAAAGAGCCTTTCCCGCAAAAAGCGGAACGGAATCCTTGCCAAATGCTTCCCGCATAGAAGAAACGTAAGTTTTACAATTGGCACGGATACGATCCTCATCTAAAACGTAAAGAGCAGTTCCGTACTGTTCAGCGAGCGATACAGTATCCACGCCGCCAATGGCAAGGTGATGATTTGGGAGGACGGAAAGGTTTTCGTAGAGCATAGGGGTTTCTCCTGACTTGTGAACTGATTAAAGGAAACGGGCGCGTATTTCTTCATCCGAAAGGGGAGATAGGGTGGCGGGTGGTAGGTCGAAAATGGTTTTGCAACCGGTTTGTCCCTGTAGAGACAGGCGGTAGATGGCACGCGCACAGGCGACCAATACACTGGAGGTAAATTCGGGGTTGGATTCCAAATGCAGAGAATATTCGATTGTGTGTTGGTGTTCGGAGTTCCAACCGGTTTTTCCACTGCGAATGACGCTACCGCCATGCGGCATACCGGCGTGATGTTCCGCCATTTCTTCGGCAGAGATGAAAGTCACTGTGGTATCGTAGTCCGCAAAATAATTGGGCATGCTACAGATCTCAAATTTGATTTTCTCCAAATCCGCGCCCTCTTTTGCGACGACAAAACATTCACGCGTATGCTTTTCAC
>JAVVSI010000217.1:0-2717 GCA_036654315.1 Evtepia sp.
ATTTACTCCGCGAAGGTTTGGATCTTCCGGAAGTTTCGCTTGTCGCAATCCTTGATGCCGACAAAGAAGGCTTCCTGCGCAGTGAAACTTCACTCATTCAAATCATCGGGCGCGCGGCCAGAAATGCGGAGGGACTCGTCCTCCTCTACGCCGATAAAATAACCAAAGCAATGTCCGGCGCAATTTCCGAAACCAATCGCCGCCGTACCCTCCAAAATAAATATAACCAAGCACATGGCATTGTACCAAAAACCATCATCAAGTCCGTCCGCGAACGTTTGGAAATCTCCCACGCGGCAAATACCCCATCCTTCCACAAAGATGGCCAGCTCATGACCGTCAAAGAACGCGCCGCATTGATCGCAAAACTTGAAAAAGAAATGAAAGCGGCAGGAAAACGTCTGGAATTCGAATACGCCGCCGCCTTGCGCGATCAGATCATCGAACTTCGCAAGTGAAACCACAAAAGTAAGGAAGGATCTCAATGCTCAAAAAATACAAGCCCTACCTCTTTGTACTCTCTGCCGCCTTTTGTTGGGGCGTCATCGGAATTTTTACACGTAATCTCGGTGCGCTCGGAATTTCTGCACAGACAACTTGTTTTTTTCGCAATATGGGTACACTGATTATATTGGGCATTGTTTTCTGCTTTATGGATCGTTCCCTCTTTCGTATCAAATTAAAGCACCTGCCGTTCTTCTTCGGGACAGGCGTTTTGAGTGTTCTTTTTTTCTCCCTCTGCTATTTCAACTGTCAAGCAATCTCCTCCCTCGCCATCGCCTCTATCCTCCTTTACACCGCACCCACTTTTGTTGTGATTTTTTCTACCATCCTTTTTCGGGATCGTATTACAAAATATAAGATCTTAGCACTCGTCATCACCTTCCTCGGTTGCTCCTTCGTCAGCGGCATCTGGAGCGGAGAACTCTCCCTCACCCCTCAAATTCTTCTCTTCGGTCTGGGTAGTGGTTTTTTCTATTCCCTCTACTCTATCTTCGCCCGCTATGCACTCCTCCATTACAGACCCTTTACAGTTACGTTCTATACGTTTCTGTTCGCCGGTATCGGTTCGCTTTTTTTGGACAACCCCATCACTATGGCGAAATCGTTTGCAAATCCAACCGCCTTTCTCCTTGGACTCGGCATTCTGATCATCTCAACCATCGCCCCCTATCTCCTCTATACCCTCGGTTTAGCTGAAATGAACAGCGGAAAGGCCTCTATACTCGCAAGCATTGAACCGGTCGTTGCCGCTTTTGTGGGTATCCTTGTATTTGGAGAATCTCTTACATCGGGCGTTATTTTAGGGCTTTTCTGTATCCTGACCTCCGTTTTCTTGCTACAAAAAGACCATTAGAGGAGTAATTTATGCAATCTCATATCATCATAAAGGGCGCACGCGAAAATAATTTGAAAAATATCAACCTCGCCATTCCACGCGACCAACTTGTTGTCTTAACCGGCCTCTCCGGCTCGGGAAAAACAAGTCTTGCGTTCGATACAATCTACGCAGAGGGTCAACGCCGTTATGTGGAATCGCTCTCTTCCTATGCCCGTCAATTCTTGGGGCAAATGGAAAAACCGGATGTGGATTATATTGACGGACTATCACCCGCCATCTCGATAGATCAAAAAACAACCAGCAAAAATCCCCGCTCAACGGTCGGAACCGTCACCGAAATTTATGACTACCTCCGTCTCCTCTGGGCGCGTACCGGTATTCCACACTGCCCAAACTGTGGAAAAGAAATCCAAAAACAAACCATAGACCAAATTACAGATCAGATCTTGGCACTCCCACCCTCTACAAAAATCCAAATCCTTGCACCACTCATTCGTGATCGAAAAGGCGAATACACAAAAGTGTTCGAGGATGCCCGAAAATCCGGTTACGTTCGTTGCCGGGTGGATGGCTCGCTTTACGATCTCTCTGAGGAAATTAAACCCGATAAAAACAAACGACATACCATTGAAATCGTGGTGGATCGTCTCGTCATCGCAGACGGTATCCTACGCCGTTTGACCGATTCTGTCGAAACTGCTATCTCACTTGCCGGTGGAATCATTATAATCAATCTCCCAACCGAAGAACGTGATATCCTCTTTTCACAAAACTATGCCTGTGAAACCTGTGGGATCAGTATGGAAGAACTGACTCCCCGTATGTTCTCCTTTAACAACCCCTTCGGTGCCTGCCCCACCTGTACCGGACTTGGTGTTCAACTAAAGGTTGACCCCGAACTTATTTTACCAAATCCCAATCTCTCCATCTTAGAAGGCGCAATCTCTGCATCCGGCTGGAATAATATCAAAGGGGATTCTATCTCCCGTATGTACTTTGACGCCCTTTCTAAAAAGTATAAGTTCAAACTGACAACACCAATTTCCGAACTCTCCCCCGCTATCATTGATGTCATTCTTTATGGCACCAAAGGCGAAAAACTAACCCTCTCCTACGAACGAGAACGCGGTAAAGGAACGCTCACGCAACCCTTTGAGGGCATCGTCAACAACATCGAACGCCGTTATCGTGAAACACAATCCGATGCGATGCGCCGTGAACTTCAATCCTGTATGACAGAATGTCCCTGCCCAACTTGTCACGGCAGACGCTTAAAAAAAGAATCCCTCGCCGTTACGGTCGGTGATTTGAGTATTGACGAATTTTGTAATAAATCTGTCACCGCCGCACTCGCATTTCTGGACGTCCTCTCTTT
>JAVVSI010000218.1:0-1286 GCA_036654315.1 Evtepia sp.
GCCAAAGAGGCTTGCATAAGCATAGAGGGGGTTTCGATTAAGAGTTGGTGAACATTGCTCAGACCAATACAAACAGTGGTGTGAAATGTTTCTTGAATATACAGCGAGAGTGCCTTTAATTCCGCCAGTGCGGCAGTAAGAAATAACTCGGTATCCTCCTGATTGCCCATAAGATAGAGGATTAGGTTGTTTCTAGATTCGATGATCACGTCGCAGTCGATCCCAGGGGCTTTTAGCATCCGTTCTTTGATCACATTCAATATCTGATAGGTGTCAATAAGTTCGCTTGGGACAAGCCCTTGCGGGGAAAGTTGAAGCTTCCCGACCAGGAACGAACGGTATGCCTCATAACCAAGGTTTTGACTGTTCTGTCGGATTTCTTCCAAATTAAAATTGCGGCTATAGAGGAGGCGATATAGAAAATTTTCACGGAAGATTGGCAGGCTTTCCTGTAGCAATTTGTCCATGTTTTCGTGCTTTTGATTCTGGTTAATCTCTTCAATGACTTTTCGGACAGCTTGTAGGAGTTCGGTCGGGTCAATTGGTTTTAGAATATAGCCGGTAACCTCATGGTCTATCGCCTGCTTGACGTAGTCAAAATCCTCATAGCAACTCATATAGATAAACCGACTTTTGAGACCAAGGTTTTTAATGGTCGCTGTCATTTCGATCCCGTTCATCAACGGCATCGCTACATCTGTGATGATAATATCAGGTCTAAACTCCTGAGCGACGGAGACTCCGTCCCGCCCGTTGGTAGCGGTTTTGATTTCTGTAACAAGCAGGCTTTTCCAGTCAATAAAATGTATGACGGACTGAATTTGTGTTGTGTTGTCGTCTACGATCAGCAGTTTGTACATTGATATCCCTCCACTTCTTTTTTTGAATATACCATCATTGACGCTGTTTGTCAAGGCTTTCCGCACAAGGTAGAGCAAATTTATACGATACCGATATTTTTAATCCGATCATGTACTTTCTTTTCACGCGGTGATGTACTATACTTATTTCATAAACTGAAAAAGGTCGAAACAGGAGGAACTACTCATGAAAAACAAACTTGTAATTTGCATGACGCTTGGTGCCATCGCTATACCAGTGACGGCGGAAAAAACCGGGACGTACAACAAAAACAATATCCCGGGCGTTTTACAGATGGAAGATTATGACTATGGCGGGGAAGGGGTGGCATACCACAACAACTCGCCGGGGAACGAAGGAGGGGCCTATCGGAGTGACGACGTAGATCTCTATTCAAGTGCGCAGGGTTATACGATGGGTGCCAA
>JAVVSI010000218.1:1296-2704 GCA_036654315.1 Evtepia sp.
TGGTATTTGTATACGGTCAATGTGGGTGAAGCCAGCATCTATGAGCTAACAGTGACTTATGCCACACCGCAGAGTACTGCGGAGATCACAATAGAGTCAGATGGTGTGGTTGGCGTGGTTTCGCGTCTTTCGGTCACTGGATCATGGACATCGTTTGAAGAGATTTCTATTGGTACTATGAAGCTTGACAAAGGAACGCACAAGATCAAATTTATCGTCTCTCGTGATTCTTATACAATTGATTCTATCAAGTTTACGGATGTGGAGGATCAGAGTACTAAAATTAACTATTCTGCTAAAACAGGTCCCTATAAGAACGCAATTTTGCCAACCGTAATTGAGGCGGAGGACTTTGATAAAGGATATGGGACCGGTTACAAAAGCGTAGATGATGTCAATGCCGGTAAGGAATATCGCAAGGCGGATGGGATCGATACTTATAAAAAAGACAACGGTTATACGATCAAGCTATTGGAAAATGAATGGGTCGGATATACCTTTATGGTTTCCAAAGATGGAGTATATCAGCTTCGTATAGCAAACGAGGCTGCGGGAAAAATCGACATCTATATTGATGGACAACCGACGATCAGCAATCTGACCTTAGAGCCTATCACGAAATTTGCGGAGATTGCGATTTCAAATATCGCATTTCAAAAGGGATGTCACAATATTCGGCTCGAAAACAAAACATCTGCTCTGAACTTGGACTATATTCGATTTACGAATAGTTCTGGTGAGGGAATCACGGCAGATATGCGGATTGATGGAACGAAACCCAAAGAGGAGACCGCAGGTGAAACACATCGTGTTTATCGTACAATATATGTCTCCCCAATGGGAAACGATGCGGATAGCGGAAGCGAAAAGAACCCTTTGAAAACGATTGAAGCCGCAAAAAACTTGATTGGAGAGATCAGTCCCGGCATGGATGGTGACATTATTGTTTTGCTTTATCCAGGCACCTATACGCTCTCTCAGACACAGACCTTTGGTGTGGAAGACTCGGGGAAAAATGGATTTCGTGTCATTTACAGAGGCATCAATCCGCTTGATCCACCCGTGATCAGCGGTGGTGAAAAGATCGGTGAGTGGGAGAAAGAGAATGACGCAATTTGGAAAACTAAGGTGGAAACGGACAGTGACATCCGTCAGCTTTATATCAATGGATATCCAGCTCAGCGGGCGAGAAGCAAGTATCTATATAAGGCAAAAGGCTATTCCTATGATGCGGAGGGAAATGAAGATGGTCTAATCCTGCCGACAAAAAACTTTCCAGAAAACTTTTCTCAGCCATCGGATTTGGAACTGGTCTGGAATATAGAGTGGACGAACCAGCGACAGTTGGCTCGCGACATCATTCAAAAGGGTAGCGAGACTACAATCTTAATGAAACAACCATATTTTT
>JAVVSI010000219.1:0-2687 GCA_036654315.1 Evtepia sp.
TGCAAAGCTCCAATTGGATGGATGAAAAACGAACGAAAAGAGGAGTACAGAATGATCAGTAAAAAAGACGTAGTGATCTACGACGCGGCAGGCATCCCCTCCATTATGGTTGAGTTCAAAAAAGAGCGGAACAGTGACCTGTTCCCCGGAGGTTCGGAGCAGACCCACCCGGCCTTTATCATCGACGGCGAAGAGGTGGACAGCATTTACATTGCAAAGTACGAATGCACCATGATTCACGGCAAGCCATACAGCCTGCCCTATACCGTGCCTAAAACAAACATCACATATGATGACGCGATGCAGTCCTGCTACAGAAAGGGTACAGGCTGGCACATGATGACGGCGGCAGAGTGGGGACTCGTTACGCTCGACAGCAGCCGAAACGGCACATTGCCGCACGGCAACACAGCGTTCGGGGAATATTTTGAGGATCCAAAAGAGCATGGCGTGGACAGCGGACGCTTTGACATCACACTGACCGGAAGTGGACCCGAAACATGGTCACACGATCACACGGTTCAAGGTGTGTACGATCTTTGCGGCAACGTCTGGGAGTACGTCGCAGGGCTACGCCTGTTAGATGGCGAGATTCAGATTATAGAGAACAATGATGTGGCGAAGCCTGTTGATTCCGGGGCAAATTCCGCATTGTGGAAACCGATTCTTCACAAGGGAACGCCTTTGAGATTTACAGTGGGCAAGCATGGACTTCATCTGAGCGCAGATCACGAGCAAAAAGAGGATCGTCAGTATTCATCTTGCAATATTGGTAAACTTAAACTTGACATCGACACCCCCGAATTATTACAGGCTCTTGCAATTCACAGTGAAAACGATCAAGTAAATCGCGCAGGATTATGGGTGGATACAAAGCTTGAGCGGTTGCCGGTCCGGGGTGCGGGCTGGCACTACGGGGCGTGCGCCGGGGTCGCCGCGTTGGGTTTGAACTTTGCGCGCTCGTATTCCAGCTGCAGCATTGGCTTCCGTTCCGCTTATTTTGGAAAGCTGTGAACCGAACGCCGACGCGCTGACTTAGGATGCAAGAAAACGGAGGTGAGAGCATGGTAGCAAGGTGTACAAGCTGCCACCGCTACTGGAACCCGAGCATTTATTGGAAGATCCCGAAAAGCGGGTACATATGCCAGTACTGCGACGCAAAACTGAAACGAGTAGAAAGTAAACCGCCCAAGTTGCATAAAGCACTTGGGCGGAAAACGAATCAGCTTTGAAAAAGCGTTTCACCGATATATCAATTTTTACAAGCAACGTCCAGAATAATTTTGAATGAGGAAGGGTTCTTATGAAAAAATTATCCACATTATCAGCAGACACCATTGTCATCTATCAAATCAAAAACGGCGATGTTGAAACCTGCACAGCGGATTGCCTGATCGAATTCGTAGAGGGACACGCCGGGGCAAAGGCATTTGTAGGCGAATCGGTTTTTGCAAAAGCCAACATTTTTTCATTCTTGGAATACATCGGGGAAGGTGAAATGTACCAGGACTGGGTAGACGATGTTATGGAAGATATTAAGGCAAGCGATTTCAGGTATGGCGGTTTTTTTAAAGAAATAAATGCAATTTTCAAACGTCACCCAACTTACTATAAAGGAGAAGAAATTGAAATTGATGCGCAAAACGAAAAATGGGCGAAAGGATTTTTGAAATGAACGAATTTATCACAGAAGCGATTGAAAAATTAACCCATGAACTGGATGGAACGAGCGGGGACAAATATGGCGCAGTTGTAAAGAAGCCGCTTTTCGATACGCTTTGCGACTTCTGCAAGCAAGATGCTGAATTCGCACAAGCGGTCGTACAGGGCGGATCGTTTGGGGCGTGTTTGAACGCGGCGGTCAAGGGCGTGAGCAATCACACGCCGGATGTGGATATTTACAGAAATGCCGTGCGGTTCTACTTCCCCGGCGCGGACATTCGGCTTTCCATGTCGATTGACTTGATCGGAAACGCATCCACCAAAACACCAAAAAAGTCGAGCGGAATCATGTTAAACCTTTCGGACTTTCTTTGACCGAGGTGAATAATGAACGAGTATGAATATCTGACCACGGAGGAAGCCGAACTGGTCAAAGGGTTTCCGACACTCACACAGGACGACCTCAGGAGGGCAAATGATCTTTTTCAGCCTTACATCTTTTATCAACAAGAGAAAAATGGGGATCGTATGTTGCAAACGACCTGTTGTCACAAATACGAACGCTATGAGGGTTTTCGGCAAGTGACAGACGATAAGCATCACAACTTCATGGAATCGGGACACAACGACGATGCAGAATGTCCCTACTGTGGAAAAGCGGTTATTTTGAAACAGATCGGCAAATCGGGGAAACGAAAAAACCTGCGCGAAAACAAGCAGATTATCTTTTTGCATACGCGTGGTGACGCACTTTATGTGCAGAGCTATTGGGCACGCAAGCACTACGAACATAAAAATGATTTGTTTGAAGAACCCAAGTTCAGTCCGTCAACAATCTATCGTTTTCAAATCGGAACAGTGCAAATGTTCTACCGAGATTGCTATGATTGGAAATGGCAGACACGAATCGAACAACTTAGAATCGGTCGTATGAGGATCTTGGAACCGTTTCGAGTGGACGGATACTGTGGCGCATATCTACAGTACCACGTCGTTGGATTGGAACGGCTCGAAACAAGAGCATT
>JAVVSI010000220.1:0-2661 GCA_036654315.1 Evtepia sp.
GTTCAGGACCAACACCCGGATAATCCAGACCACTTGCAATGGAATAGACGGGTTCCGGTTCCCCTTTTTCGTTTTGGAGCAGAATGCTTTCAAAGCCATGCAAAATGCCCTTGCTGCCATATTTCATACTTGCCGCATGATCTCCAATCCCGCTTCCGCGTCCCAAGGGTTCGACACCAACGATATCGACGGGATCACCTAAAAAGGCTTCAAACATTCCAATGGCGTTGGATCCGCCACCGACTGCCGCGCAGACGACATCAGGGAGCATACCGGTCATTTCAATGAACTGATCCCGCGCTTCATAACCAACGACAGACTGGAAGTCGCGTACCATGAGTGGGAATGGATGGGGGCCGAGTGCGGAGCCGATACAGTAGATGGCATCTTTATACTCTTTCTGATATCCTTCAAATGCCGCATCGACCGCTTCTTTCAGGGTTTTGAGTCCATGGGTGACCGGGACAACCTTTGCGCCGAGCATTTGCATCCGTACTACATTTGGGTGTTGTTTTGCAATATCGACTTCGCCCATGTAGATATCGCATTCCATGCCGAAATATGCTGCTGCCGTTGCGAGTGCAACACCATGTTGACCCGCACCTGTTTCGGCAATCAGTTTCTTCTTACCCATAAACTTGGCAAGTAAACCCTCACCCATACAGTGGTTGAGCTTATGTGCGCCGGTATGGTTTAAGTCTTCTCGTTTCAGATAGATTTGGCATTTTCCCAATTGACGGGACAGTCGTTCACAGTGATAGACAGGGGTTGGTCTGCCCTGAAATTCTTTGCGAATCCGGCGCAATTCATTGATAAACTGCGCACTGTGGCAGATCTCCTGATACGCACTGTTGATTTCACGAAAAGCGGGTTCGAGTTCCGGCGGTAAGAATGCGCCACCGTATTGTCCAAAGTATCCGTTCTCGTCGGGGAATTCTTTCAAATAGCGGTCAAAATCTTTGTAAGTTTTCATCATTTATAGTCTCCTTAAAATATTTTTTGATTGTTTGCAAGTTCAGTAAAATCCCACGATACCATCGAAAATCCAATTTCATAAAAAGCTCCTTATAAACAAAAAACGCCTCATCCTATGGAAATCATTCCATGGGACAAGACGAAAAATCCTGCGGTACCACCCAAATTGATGCAAAGGCATCCACTCTATGCGCACTAACATACGCCCCGTCTGATAACGGCTACGGTCGCCGTCGACTACTACTAGCTTGCGCGTTCGGTCGCCCTCATAAGTCCATTCACCCAACATTCCGGTACTGCATTTCCACCATCAGCAGCTCTCTAAACCCATCCCGCTCGGTTACTCTTCTTAATCGCAGGTTTTACTTTTTGCTACTATACCACTTGCGTTCCCGATTGTCAAGGGGCGTGCAAAAAAAAATTCACTTGACAGAACTGTGCATTCTGTGTATACTGTGTATATCATATATGAACAGCATACGAAAGAAGAGGGCAAGGCATGGAGTTATACATCAGCAATTCATCCGGAACTCCGATTTACGCGCAGATCACGGATCAAATTCGGGAAAAGATTTTGAATGGCACACTCCGGGAGGGCGATCCACTGCCGAGCATTCGTTTTCTTGCCAAAGAATTGCGTATCAGTGTGATCACAACCAAGCGCGCCTATGAGGACTTGGAAAAAGCGGATTATATTGTGACACAGGCGGGACGGGGGAGTTTTGTTGCAAAGGTGAACCCGGGTCTATGTCGGGAAGAGACGCTTTTGAAAGTAGAAAATGATCTCCGCTCTGCCTTGGAGAACGCAAAACGCGGAGGGATTTCGATGGATGAAGTAGAAAAAACACTCAGATTATTGATGGAGGAGACGTAAATGGAGTATTTGGCAGAAGTCTATCATCTTTGCAAGGCTTACCCTAATTTTTCTCTTGAAGATATCAATTTAACAGTGCCGTGCGGTAGCATTGTCGGTTTGATAGGGGAAAACGGGGCAGGGAAAACAACGACGCTCAAGGCATTATCCGGTGTGATTCGCCCGGATGGGGGAGAACTTCGTTTGTTGGAGCAGGGGGCTTCGAAAAAAACGCGTGAACAGGTTGCAGTTGTTTGGGAGGACAGTTATTTTGACGGGATTCTGTGTCCCGCGCAAATCAGCAAGGTGATGTCGGGGATTTGTTCCATCTGGGACGCGCCCCTCTTTTCCTCCTATTGCAAACGCTTTGCGTTGGCAGAAAAACAGCAGCTAAAAACATTTAGCCGTGGGATGCGTATGAAGCTGAGTCTGGCAACTGCACTGGCAAGGCATCCTCTGCTTTTGATTTTAGACGAGGCAACGGGTGGTTTAGATCCTGTGGTACGCGGAGAGATACTGGACTTATTTTTGGAATTTATACAGGATGAACAGCACGGCATTTTGTTGAGTTCACACATCACGTCGGACTTGGAAAAAATAGCGGATGAAATCGCCTACATCCACAACGGCAAACTGTTATTTCAAAAAGGGAAAGACGAACTTTTGGAAAGTATGCTGATTTTGCGTACCAGTAATGCGGTATTGGATACACTGCCGACGGAATTGATTTTGGCGCGGCAAAGTAATAGCTTGGGTGCGGCGGCACTTGTGACAGAACCGGATCGTGTACGGAAACTGGTTCCTACGGGTATTTTTGATTCTGTGGGACTTGA
>JAVVSI010000221.1:0-2660 GCA_036654315.1 Evtepia sp.
TATCGTAATCCCGGATGCGGATGTCGAAGCCGAATATGCAAAAATTGCCGATAATATGAAAATTACATCGGAAGAAGTCGAGCAAATCGTACCCCGTGCCGATTTCAAACGCGATATGGCACGCGACCGCGCACTCGCTTTTGTTGCTGCAAATGCAAAAGCTAACCTGATTGATCAGCCCAAAGATGTAGAGGTTACAGAAGTAACGGCTGAATAATCTTGCGGCATCCGGGCATACTGGGCGTACCCACCACCCCAATCTACGGCGCGCTAATTCAACGCCCGATCTTTTAAAGGAGATTACACCATGAGTTTAGTCCCATATGTTGTAGAACAAACCAATCGGGGAGAAAGATCCTATGACATCTTTTCCCGCTTGCTCAACGATCGTATTGTATTCCTCTCAGAAGAGGTCAACGATACAACAGCAAGCCTTATTGTCGCTCAATTCCTGTATCTGGAAGCACAGGATCCGGATAAGGATATCCAATTTTACATCAACAGTCCAGGTGGCTCTGTCACTGCCGGTATGGCTATCTATGATACAATGAAATATATCAAAGCGGATGTCTCTACCATCTGTATCGGTATGGCCGCCAGTATGGGAGCATTTCTCCTTTCATCCGGTACAAAAGGAAAACGTATCGCTCTGCCCAATGCCGAAATCATGATCCACCAGCCTTCCGGTGGCACCAATGGTCAGGCAACGGATATTTTTATTCAGGCAAAGCGACTGGAAAGCTTGAAGAAAAAATTGAACGGTATTTTGGCCGAAAATACAGGTAAACCGATTGATGTCGTAGAAGCCGATTGTGAACGTGATAACTTCATGTCCGCAGAAGAGGCGGTTGCATATGGACTGATTGACCAAGTCATTTATAAACGTTAAGAAGCATATCTTCTTTATGCAATCACAATCGTGGCGAAAGCTGCGGTTGTGATTGCGCAAATCATGAGGTGATCGAATTATGGCAAAAAATGATGAAAAACGACCCGTTCGCTGTTCTTTTTGCGGAAAACATCAGGAACAGGTGACTCGTATTATCGCAGGACCGGGCGCACATATCTGCAATGAGTGCGTCCACCTCTGTATGAATATTTTGAACGAAATGAACGAACCAATCCATGCCCAGACACTTACCGATATGGATATGTCGGAAGGCATTCCGATTCCACAAGAAATTAAGGCAATTTTAGATGAATACATCATTGGACAGGAAAATGCAAAAATCGCATTGTCCGTTGCAGTCTATAACCATTATAAAAGAATTTGCTTCGGTGGGGAAGATGAGGTTGAACTTCAAAAAAGCAATATCCTCCTCATGGGTCCAACCGGAAGCGGAAAAACCCTCTTTGCACAGACTTTAGCCAAAATCTTAAAGGTCCCCTTTACCATCGCGGACGCAACTACTTTAACAGAAGCAGGTTACGTTGGTGATGATGTCGAAAATATCTTGCTCCGTCTCGTACAGGCAGCGGACTACGATGTCGAACTCGCAGAACGTGGCATTATTTACATCGACGAAATGGATAAAATCGCGCGTAAAAGTGAAAATACCTCAATTACCCGCGACGTCTCCGGCGAAGGCGTACAGCAGGCTCTCTTGAAAATATTAGAGGGTACTGTTGCCAATGTCCCACCACAGGGAGGCAGAAAGCACCCGCATCAGGAATTTATTCAGGTGAATACAAAAAATATCTTGTTTATTTGCGGCGGCGCATTCGATGGTATTGAGAAAATTATAGAACATCGTCTCAACAAAAAAGGAATCGGCTTCGGTGCCGAAATCCATACAAAAGCGGAAAAAGAAACCTCCCTTGCCCTACGTAGTGTACAACCACATGATTTACTCAAATACGGTATCATTCCGGAATTGGTCGGTCGTCTCCCGATCATTGCCGCACTGGACCCCCTCAGTAAAGAAAATCTCGTTCGGATTTTGACCGAACCTAAAAATGCACTCGTGAAGCAATATCAAAAATTGATGGAATACGACCAGGTCAAATTGCTCTTCGATCCCGCTTCCTTGGACGCTACAGCCGAAAAAGCAGTGGAACGTGGAATCGGTGCGCGTGGTTTGCGCGCAATTCTTGAAGAAGTTATGACTAAGGTCATGTACGACGTCCCCTCTGATCCTGAAATTTTTGAGGTCGTCATCACGGAGGACTGCGTTAAAAATAATACGGCACCCCAAATTCATCGAGATCCCAACCGACCGGAACACGCACGACTCAGTGCCGTCTCCGCCTTGCGCTCCGAAGAGGGTGGGCTGACGAAGCATGGGAATGTTTCGTAATGAGATAATAAGGAAGTGATTTGTGTGACAGCAGAAGAAACCAAACGCTCTGTAATGCCGGCACTGGCTCTGCGTGGATTGACAATTTATCCGCATATGTTAATCCACTTTGACGTGGGACGTGAACCTTCTATCCAAGCATTAGAGGAGGCCATGTCCTCCGGTCAATCCGTCTTTCTGGTGACCCAAAAAGATATGCGCGTCGAATTTCCGGAACAACGCCATCTGTATCCCATGGGAACCGTTTCCACAGTACGACAGATTCTTCGATTACCCGGTAAATCCGTTCGTGTTATGGTAGAGGGCGTGTCACGCGGAAAACTGCACGCCGTAACCCAAGTCACTCCATTTTTAATGACTGAG
>JAVVSI010000222.1:0-2414 GCA_036654315.1 Evtepia sp.
ATCATGGTGAATTCCGCATTCCTGAATGGAATGACCGTAAAAGAAGCCATTCCCGCCATGCTAAACTGGTTGGATAAAAAAGAGATCGGTCATGTCAAAGTCAATTACAAACTGCGTGACTGGGTATTTTCCCGTCAGCGTTATTGGGGCGAACCGATTCCCATGGTCTTATGTCCCAAGTGCGGCTGGGTTCCATTGCCGGAAGAGCAGCTTCCTTTACTTCTGCCCGAAGTGGAGAGCTATGAGCCGACGGATAATGGCGAAAGTCCGATTGCGAAAATTCGTGACTGGGTGGAAACGACTTGCCCACACTGCGGCGGTTCTGCCGAGCGGGAAACCGATACTATGCCACAGTGGGCAGGCTCGTCCTGGTACTTCCTGCGCTATATGGATCCCCAACAGGACAAAGCACTCGCAAGCCGCGAGGCGATGGACTACTGGGGTCAGGTGGATTGGTACAACGGTGGTATGGAACATACGACACTGCATCTGCTTTACTCAAGATTCTGGCATAAATTTTTGTTTGATATTGGCGTTGTTCCGTTTGCCGAGCCGTACCACAAGCGCACCAGTCATGGTATGATTTTAGGCGAGGGCGGAGAAAAGATGTCCAAGTCGCGCGGTAACGTCATCAACCCGAACGACGTTGTTGCGCTCTACGGTGCAGATACGATGCGGATGTATATTATGTTCATCGGTGATTTCGAAAAAGCGGCGGCATGGTCGGACAATGCAGTCAAAGGCTGTAAACGCTTCTTAGACCGCATCTGGAATCTTTCGGACAAAGTGACACCGGGCGAAGCATACTCCGCTCAGAACGAGGCAGTGATTCACAAGACGATTAAAAAAGTCGGAGAAGATATCGAAGCCATGAAGTTCAATACCGCCATTGCTGCACTGATGAGCCTGACAAACGAGTTTTATGAGCATGGACTCAACGCGGCCGATTTCAAAGCATTGATTCTTCTTCTGTCTCCCTTTGCACCCCATATTGCAGATGAACTCTGGGAAAGTTTGCACTTGCCCGGTATGGCAAACACCGCCGCATGGCCCATCTACGATCCAGCGAAAACAATTGATGCGGAAGTAACACTGGCCGTGCAAGTTGGCGGCAAACTCAAAACCACAGTTCGCCTCCCTCTGGATAGCGATGAGGAAACGATTTTAGCTGCCGTAACAGCAGACACAAAGATCGAAAAACTCATGGAGGGTAAGGAAATTGTCAAGACAATTTTTGTGAAGAATAAGTTAGTCAATTTGATTTTGAAGTAACTACTTGACATTTCATTAAAAATTGCATATAATACGAGTGTTGAAGCCATATTCATGGCCCTTTCGTGATCGGGTAACCCCCGACACTTCGGAGGGAGGGAAAACAATGTCGGAAGTCCATGTGAAGGAAAATGAGTCGCTGGAAAGTGCGTTGAAACGCTTTAAGCGTAGCTGCGCAAAATCCGGGGTCTTGGTCGAAGTGCGCAAAAGAGAGCATTATGAAAGTCCGAGCGTAAAGCGCCGCAAGAAGTCTGAAGCGGCTCGTAAGAACCGTAAAAAGTCTTATTGATAAACAAAATGACCTTTTCTCAAATGGGAAAAGGTCATTTTCGTTTTTTGCTGCGCGTTTTCTTATGTTTTTAGGATATCTCCCAAAATATCTGATAGTTCCGGAAAACAGAGAAAGAAATGCGTAATCCCCAACTGACCACCCAATGTAATTTTTTGGCGTAAGCTCCCCGCATTGTCAAATAAAACAAAATGTGCGCCGCTCTCACGGCTCATATAAGTAAAATAATACGCGCAAAGCTCCTGAGAAAAGAAAACAGAGGGAGACATTTTTTCCAAACAATTTTTGAGTTCCTCTTGTGTAAGACTGCGTCCGCTCCCCTGTGGTGCGGGGAGATAGAAGTCCTCAGCAATACGATCAAGGCAAAGCGCGATGCGTTCTGCACCATAACGGTTGATGAGATCGGAAAGACGCTGTGCAAGCGAACCACCGGACAGTGCAGAAGAGACCATGAGAATGGCTGTTTTGCTGTGCTGACTATATCGCTCCGGCAGATAAAACGGAACATTGCATCGCATACAAAAAGTTTCCAGTGACGCCAGAATGCGTAAAAGTAGAGGAGAGGGAAATGATTCGATATCAAATACGATCCCCGAAAAACCACGTACATTACATTCACGGGATACTTCATTTAAAAAAGTTTGTGGATTGCCTTGATTGTCAAAACCCTCATCAGCGAGTACCATCAGACCGCCTTTTGGCGGTGTAGAGGTGCCGGCACGAAAAAGATGCGCACCGGCACCAATACGATAGGAGATATGTGCGAGCGGTAATCCGAAAGCGGATGCAGCGCGGAGCTGATCCGGCGGCGTAGTTAGAATCAGCCGATTCATGGAGAAAACCCCCTTGTCCG
>JAVVSI010000222.1:2442-2650 GCA_036654315.1 Evtepia sp.
TTGATCTCAACATAAAAGCTCACTTGAGTGTATGCACACAAAGCGGAAAGTAGAAGGTGATATCATATGCCATTTTCCCTGATCCCCTGCGTCAAAACCAAAAGCATTTACGACTTGAATCCCGCTATGTTGAAACAGCGGGAGATCACGCTTCTGTTGACTGATTTAGACAATACAATTGCGGCCTATCACACAAGTGTGCCGGATG
>JAVVSI010000223.1:0-2646 GCA_036654315.1 Evtepia sp.
TGACTGGCGATTGTACGGCTACTGTCACCTCTGCGAATGGGAATGGGGCTACCTGATGCTCTCCGAGTTGGAGAACATCCGTTTGCCGTTTGGCTTGACCATAGAACGCGACTTATACGTAGACGATCACGCATCGGTCGGGGATTTAATCGAGTAAAAAACAGAATAGGACATTGACTGAGAGTAGTAGTCCTTCAACGAACAAACGGAAGAAACCGATTAAATACCGTCTCTTCCGTTTCTTCTTTTTCTACCGCAGGGCTTTTCTGAAATTACGTTCCAGCACATCGAACAAGGCCGACTGCGGATAAAGGATTTTTCCGCCGATCGAGGTGTAGGAAATCATACGGTCATCGCGGTAATTCTGGAGCGAACGGACGCTGATGGCGAACATCGAACGAACCTCCTCACCCGTAAGATAGACTTCGTTGAAGATACACGGGCGTTGCGTCTCAATAAGGTGTTCCACCGTGCGCAAGGCTTGGTTGGCTGATTTGCGAAGTTCCCGGTACTCTTCCGTGGAACGTGTGATGAACTCTTCCATTACCAATTTGCCTTCATCAGATTAGACGTAAGGATTCGGTGAATATCCTTCTCCCGAAAGAAAATCTTATTTCCCAGAGCCGTGTAGGGAACAACGCCCTGCTGCCGATAGTACTGCAAAGCTCGCTTGGTGATATGCAACGCCTTGCAGACCTCTTCCTGGGTCAGTCATTTATCCGGTCGGAGCGGTGCGGACGCCGATGCCAAGTGTTCCACCCGGCAGCAAAGCCGGGCCACCAGCGACTTTAACTCCTCGTAAGCCGCCGTTTCAATCATTTTGCATTCCATAGCAGTAAAGTTTTAGTTCGACAATTCCCGTCAATACGGGTCGAGTGCAAAGTAAGGCCATTTTCACGCGAATGATTTCCGGTGTCCTACACTGGCCGCATAGGGCCGGAAATATGCTTTTGGACGAGTCGTTGCGGAAAGCAATTTTTAGAATTAATTTGTCGCCGAGGTGAGCTTTTTACCGAAAGCAGACATTTCTTTGCCGATAAGTGTTTCGGAGAATTTTGCGTAATGGCGTGTCATGTTCGTGTTTGTATGACCGAGGATTTTTGCCAGCACGTCGATAGGCATACCATATTCGACAGCCATACAAGCGAATGTGTGACGGGCACAATGGGTCGTTAGCACCTTGTTGATACCGCAAATTGCAGCAACCTCCTTCAAATAACTATTCATCTTTTGGTTACTCGGTGTTGGCAACAGTCGCTTGCGGGTAAGACAAACCTCGTCGTTTCCGTACCGATCCAAAATTTCCAATGGCGTTTCGAGCAGCGGAATGCGGCTTATCACGGAGGTTTTCTCCCGGGGCTTATGAATCCACCAAGTTCCCGTGTCGTCTTGTGAGATGTGTTCCGACCGCAAATGATCGGCATCGGCGAAGGCAAGTCCCGTCAGACAACAAAAACATCACGGATGCGCGCCAGTCGCCTGTCAAGTTCTTTGTGGGCCAGCACGTCGAGTTCTTTCAGCGAGAGGTGTTCTTTTGCCTGCGCTTCATCTTCTTTGAGTTTGTAATATTTGAACGGATTTTTCTCGATCCACTCGTTGCGCAGACAATAAAGGACGAAATTACGCAGACAGTCCATTACACCAACGGCACCATTGTGGCGGCAACGATGAGCTGTTTGTAGAAAGAGATTGAAGCCATCAAGAAACTCGAAATTGATCTTTTCGACGGGAATATCACCCTGCTTGCCCCGTTGGCGGAGATACTCCTTCAAATAGCGCAATAATCGGGCGTATTTATCTGCCGTGCGCTGCGTGATGCGTACTCCGACCTCCTCTTGCCGTCGCTTGCAGTAATCTGTCAGACTGTCAATCAGCATCAACGTATGACAAAGTGGATTCAGATAGCGTCGTTTGATTTCGATTGCATTCGCTTCGCGACCCTCCGCAATCAATTGATTCCGCACATTCATTATCTGGGCACGGAATGCAAGTAAGGTTTCATTGACCTGTATAGACAGTTTCCCGATTCCTACCATTCGTTCTTTCTGCTGATTCCACAACTCCGGATTACCCTCGCATTGGGTATAAATTTCTTGACGCATACCATCGGTGGTAATGCGTGCGCAGATCGGGGCGAGTCCATTCTTTTTCGGTCGTCCACAGCGCATCATGAATAAAATGTTGAAACTTCCTGCTTTCATGCATCTTACATCATTAAGGTTAAAAATTATTTTAACGTATGCAAGCACTACTTATTGCGCAGTAAACTACTGTAACAAAGCGCATTATGCGCCAAAAAGGTGGCGAATCGGGAATATAAATAAAATTATGCCATTTTACCCCCGAATTACGGGCTTTTATACACCTTTTGCGAGTGCTAAAATACTGCAAAACAGTGCACTAACCTCAAATTCGGGAACAGAAATTTCTTAACACACCGTGTTCCCGATTTGTCACCTCTCAGGTTGCTTTTGGATGCTTTTTTGTGCACCCTGCCAAACATCCGGCAAAATCGTAAAATAATGATGTACAGTTGTTTTTACCATTTTGCAGCCGACTGCCACAAAAAAAGAGACCCGAAAAAGGTCTCTAAGTGCGGATAAAGGGACTCGAACCCCCACGCCGTAAGGCATCAGATCCTAAGTC
>JAVVSI010000224.1:0-2638 GCA_036654315.1 Evtepia sp.
AGAAGTGTTCAAACAGGGATCCATTGAAAGTTTGGATCAAGAGACGCTGTTCACGATCAACAAATTTTTTGAAAACAATCTGAATGTCTCAGAAACCGCCAGAAAACTCTTTGTACACCGTAATACACTGGTTTATCGTCTGGAAAAGATCAAAAAACTGACCGGACTGGATTTGAGAGAATTTGATGACGCGATCACGTTCAAAGTCGCACTCATGGTCAAAAAATATCTTGTGTCCAGGGGGATTGAGTCCTAACGCCGGAATCCGTGTGTTAGATCTGTTGGAATAGGAGTAATACTTTGATACGGCTGATAGATGTTTATAAGGAATATGAAAATGGTACGAAAGCACTAAAGGGCGTCAGCATGGGCATAGAGGATGGGGATTTTGTCTTTCTGGTTGGACCATCCGGATCGGGAAAATCCACCATCATCAAGCTCATTACGGCGGAAATTGCCCCTACAGAGGGGAAGCTGATGGTGAATGGATATAATTTAAATGATATCCGTGAAAAACAAATTCCCGGAATGCGGCGCACATTGGGTGTCGTATTCCAGGATTTTCGTCTGATTAAGAAAAAGACGGTGTTCGATAATTTGACTTTGGCGATGCGCGTGGTCGGCTCGTCAACGCGTGAAATTCGGAAGCGGATTCCCTATGTGTTGAATTTGGTTGGCTTATTGGATAAATCGAATCAGTTTCCGACCCAGCTCTCAGGCGGAGAACAGCAGCGGGTGGCGATTGCCCGTGCGCTGGTGAATAATCCGAGCCTGATTATAGCCGACGAACCGACGGGCAACTTAGACCCTCGCCGTTCTCTGGAAATCATGGCACTGCTCGCAAAGGTCAACGAACTGGGAACGACGGTGCTTGTAGTCACGCATGAACGGGAATTGGTAAACCGTTTTGCAAAGCGTGTGGTTGCCATTGAAAGCGGCAGAATAATCAGCGATGGGGCAGGTGGGTATTACAACAATGAAAACTAGAATCATGGGTTATCACTTGCGTGAAGGCTTTTGGAGTATTTTTTCTCATGGTCTTATGTCTTTCGCCGCAATCTCAATGATTGTTGCCTGTCTCTTAATTATGGGTTCTTTTTCTCTTGTTGCAATCAACGTAGACAATAACCTGCGCGATCTCGAGAATAAAAATGAATTTCTTGCTTACATAGACGAAAACTTATCGACAGAAGAGGCACAGGCACTTCAATCCGAGATTGAAGCGATTGATAATGTAGATTCGGTGATTTTCGTCACCCGCGAAGAAGCCATGGAAGAGTTCCGTGCGGATAAGGACGATCAAACGCTGTTCCAAGATTTGCCCCAGGAGGTATTTCGCCACCGTTTTCGTATCCATATGGTGGATCTGAAACAGATGGCAGAAACGGTAGCCGCAGTGGAAAAAGTGGATGGCATTGTAAAAACGCGTGCGGAGATGGATCTTGCAGAGGGATTTGTCACCTTGCGAAATGTAGCGACTGCACTGGCATTGATACTGATTGTGATGCTGGTGGTGATTTCGCTGTTTATTATTGCAAATACGATTAAACTTGCGACATTTACAAGGCGAGAAGAAATCGCCATTATGAAAATGTGCGGCGCGACGGATTGGTTTATTCGATGGCCATTCATAGTTGAAGGAATTATATTGGGTGTTGTTGGCGCGGCAGTTGCATTTGGCTTGCAATGGGGCGTCTACAGTCTGATTACGACAGCGATTGCAGAGGCGGGTACCATGTCCATTGTCGCGATTACGCCGTTTGCGAATATGGCACTGAATGTTGCACTGACGTTCTTGGCGGCAGGCTTTACGATTGGTGCAGGCGGCTCCGTGATGGCAATCCGTAAATTCCTCCGCGTCTAACTTGGAAAGGGAAGGCAGGAACCGAATGAAGAGATCTAAAATGACCCCGCACAAAATGCTTGTTGCTGTGATGGCGGTGGTATTGGCTCTGACGATGTTAATTCCGCTCGTCGTCATGGTCATGCCGGCACAGGCGGCACAAACAAAGGAGGAATTGAAGGCGCAAATTACTGCGCTGGAAAAGGACTCCGGTTCTCTAAAAGATCAGCGGAAACAGCTCAATACCGAACTTGCGGGGATCCGCGATGACAAGGCACAAACGCTTGCGGCAAAGAAGAACTTGGATGAGCAAATGGGATCCATTGAGCGGGAGCTTGCGAATATCCAAAAGAAAATTGCTACCTATGACACTTTGATTGCGGCAACACAAAAAGAGTTACAAGCTGCGAAAGCCAAGGAAAAAGAGCAGTATATTTTGTTTTGTTCCCGTGTTCGTGATATGGAAGAGACGGGGAAAGTTTCGTATTGGGCCATTATGTTCAATTCGACGAGTTTCTCGGAGTTTTTGGACAATGCGATGGGTGTCAGCGAAATCATGGAATATGACAACGAAGTAGCGGCGAAGCTGGAAGCGGCGCGCATCGAAGTTGAGGGCAAGGAAGCGGGACTGAAAGAGCAACGTAGCGCACAGACCGCTGCAAGGCAGGAGCAAGAGAGCGCGAAAAACGAACTGAAAGAAAAATCGGCAGAAGCCCAAAAGTTGCTGTCATCCATTGAAGCGGATGAAGTGGCAACAGAAGATATGCTGGATAAAGTCGCAGCCGATGAAGCACA
>JAVVSI010000225.1:0-2624 GCA_036654315.1 Evtepia sp.
CTCTGTGAAATGCTTGCACAGTCTGCCTGTGTATTGTTGGCGGATCAAGTGACAAAAGGAAGCTTGACTTTGTTGACGGGTATGAACAAAGTTCGATTCAGAGAACCGGTTCGTCCGGGGGATACAGTAGAGACAATATGTAAAATCAACCGTGCGAAACCGCCGTTCTATTTTGCGGAAGGTCAGGCAAGTGTACGAGGGATTGTGGCATTGAAGGCTGAGTTTTCGTTTGCGGTTATGGCGTAGCGATGGACTGGCGGTTGAGGGAGGGGGAGAAGATGTTTTCCAAAATTTTGATCGCCAATCGCGGAGAAATCGCGGTTCGTATTATTCGCGCCTGTAAAGAAATGGGCATTGCTACCGTCGCGGTTTACTCAACTGCTGATACTGAAAGCCTGCACGTAGCACTGGCAGATGAAAGCTATTGCATCGGCAGTGCAGAGGCAGCAGACAGTTATTTAAGAGAGGATCGCGTGATTAGTGCGGCACTGGTATCCGGCGCACAGGCCATTCATCCGGGTTATGGTTTTTTATCTGAAAATGCAGGCTTTGCGGCACTTTGTCAAAAACATAATCTTGTTTTCATTGGTCCCAACATGGACGCGATGCGATTACTCGGGGACAAAGATCAGGCCAAACAACAAATGGCAGATGCCGGTTTACCCACTATTCGAGGGACAGTTGCCTTAAAAACGGTAGAGGAAGCGCAAGAGGAAGCAAAAAAAATCGGATATCCGATTATGATCAAAGCAAGATCAGGCGGCGGGGGTCGTGGTATTCGGCTGGTTCGGAAGGAATCGGAGCTGGTTGAGGCGTATCACTCCGCTGTCGCGGAAGGAAAAGCGGCCTTTGGTGACGGCGCGGTTTATATTGAACAGTATATCCATCCCGCCCGCCACATTGAACTACAGGTGCTGGCGGATGAAGCGGGCAATGTGGTTTGTTTGGGGGAACGCGACTGTTCGATTCAACATAAAAATCAAAAGTTAATTGAAGAGGCACCCTCTCCCGCTATGACCTCCCAAGCGCGGGAACATTTGACTGAAATTATTTTGCGTGCCATGAAGCAAATAGGCTATACCGGCGTTGGTACCTTGGAATTTCTACTGGATCAAAGGGGCAATTTTTATTTTATGGAAATGAATGTCCGATTGCAAGTAGAACATACGGTCACAGAAGCTTTGACCGGGATTGACTTGGTCAAATGGCAAATCCGGATTGCGGCCGGGATTCCGCTCAGTTTTACGCAGACTGAAATAGATTTACGCGGTTCTGCCATTGAGTGCCGTATCAATGCAAAATCACCGGGTACACTGGAATTTCTGCACGTTCCGGGTGGCCCATTTGTTCGATTTGACACATTCTTGGTGGGCGGCTGTACAATCGCGCCCTATTATGACGCATTACTCGGGAAACTCATTGTTTACGCAGGGACGCGAGAGGAAGCTTTACGGAAGATGAAAGCAGCACTCTGTGAACTCGTCATAGACGGTGTACCCAATAATATAGAAGAACAGATTGATATTGTCAGCGATAAGCGATTTATGCAGGGCAAGTATGATCTGGACTTTTTTATCTCGTGAGGTGACTAGCATTGGCATTTGTCCGATTTTCAAAACCAAAGAACGAGCTGGAAAAAGGTGGACGCGAAGCCGCGCCTATTTTGCCCGATGAAAACGAGCCCAGCAAGACCTGTCCCAATTGCAGAAAAGAAATCCCGATTAGTCAGCTGTGGGGCAATTACAGCACTTGCCCTTGTGGACATCATTTTCGTATGAACGCAAGGCAGAGAATTCATATGTTGGCCGAAAAATTGATTGAGCAGGACAAGGAATTGCGCGCGGAAGATTTCTTATCGTTTCCCGGCTATCAGCTCAAGCTGGAAAATACGCGCAATGCCTCCGGGGAAGCGGATGCGGTCATTTGCGGCGAGGCAATGATAGGCGGAATGCCCTGTGCGATTTTTGTGATGGAACCCTATTTTATGATGGGGAGCATGGGGACGGTTGTAGGGGAAAAGATTACACGTCTGTTTGAATACGCCACAGAAAAAGAGTTGCCGGTTCTTGGTTGTACGGTTTCCGGTGGCGCACGGATGCAGGAGGGGATCCTGTCTCTCATGCAGATGGCGAAAACGAGTGGTGCAGTCAAACGGCATAGTGACGCAGGTTTATTCTATATGAGCCTATTAACCAACCCGACAACCGGTGGCGTAACGGCAAGTTTTGCGATGGAAGCAGATATTATTCTGGCGGAACCGGGCGCAACCGTTGGATTTGCAGGTGCGCGTGTGATTGAGCAGACCACGCGGAAAAAATTACCAAGCGGATTTCAGACAGCCGAATTTTTATTGGAACACGGCTTTGTCGATGCAATTGTTCCGCGCGCACTTCAAAAGCGAACCATTGCGCAGCTGATTGCTTTGCACGCAGGAGGGAACCATGACTAACACAAATTCAGCCTTCGAAAAAGTGAAACTGGCACGCGCGAATCAAAGACCGACCGGACTGGATTATATCGGCGGCTTGTTTGAAGATTTTTTCGAATTGCATGGAGACAGACGTTTTTCGGATGATGCTGCAGTGGTTGGCGGCCTTGGGACATTACGCGGTCGGGCGGTGACG
>JAVVSI010000226.1:0-2620 GCA_036654315.1 Evtepia sp.
TCGTGGATGCGAACTCCGCCATGTACATCTTTATCCCCATTATGTTCCCTGTGGCAAAGGCACTGGGCATTGACCCGATTCACTTCGGCATCATCGCCACCGTGAACCTGGCAATCGGTCAGGTGACCCCGCCTGTGGGCGTGAACCTGTTCGTTGCCATCGGCATCAAGCTCAGAGAGGGCGTTCACGTCACCATAGAAACCATCGCCAAGGCGGTGTGGCCCATGATTCTTGCCTGCGTGGTGGTTTTGATGGTGATCACCTATGTGCCCTTCTTCTCCACCGTGTTCTTGGGCGCAGCTGCCTAAGCTCTGCCGGTTCTGTCACCGCACAAGCGGTTCAGATAATACGCGATCCAAATTTTAAAGGAGGAAAATCGAATGAAAAAGTTTCTTGCACTACTCCTGACGTTGGTCATGGCCATATCCTTGGTCGGCTGCGGCGGGAAGACCGACGAGCCCGCGGCTCCCGAAGCCGGCGCAGAGACCGGTGCCCCCACAATTGAGAAGCAGACCTGGAAATTCGCCTGCTCCGCCACTGAGACCTCTACTTGGATGCAAGCCGCCAAATTCTTTGGCGACAAGGTTTCCGAAGCCACCGGCGGTGCTGTGACCGTTGAGTACTATGCCGCCGATCAGCTGACCGCCGGCAACCAGAAGGACGGTATTCAGGCATTGATGGACGGCACCACCGAGCTGTCCATGCACTCCAACCTGATCTATTCCGGCTTTGACCCCCGCTTCAACGTGGTATCCCTTCCCTTCCTGTTCGCCTCTACCGAGGATGCTGACGCCAAGCTGGACGGCGCCGGCGGCGACGCTTTGAAGGCTGTTCTGAAGGAAAAGGGTCTGCATTGCATGGGCATTGCCGAAAACGGTTTCCGTCACATCACCAACAGCAAGCACGCCATCGAAGCCCTTGCCGACATGAAGGGTCTGAAGATTCGTGTTGCCGGCTCCGCACTGCTGAAGGACGCCTTCACCGCTTGGGGCTGTGATCCCGCCGGTGCAAACTGGTCCGAGGTCTTCACCGCTCTGCAGACCGGTACCTATGACGGTCAGGAAAACCCCCTGCCCACCGCAGATGCCGCTTCCATTCAGGAAGTGCAGAAGTACGTCACCTATTGGACCGGCACCTATGACTGCCTGTTCTTCTGCATGAACCAGGAAAAATACGACTCCCTGACTCCCGAATTGCAGGCAATCGTGGATGACTGCGGCCAGCAGGCTGTGGAATATCAGCGCCAGATCAACCGCGAGCAGGATCAGGTCATCCTTGACAAGTGGGCAGCTGCCGGCGTCACCGTCAGCAAGCTGACTCCCGAGGCTGCCGCAGAATTTAAGGCCGCCACCGATCCCCTGTACGAGAAGTATGCCGCAGAGCTGACCCCCGAGCTGATTTCCGCCTTCACCGGCAAGTAAACCACCCGCTACAACGAAAAAATCCGTAAGTTGCGTTACGAAGAAACATGTGGCCGCAGGCGACTGTCGCCTGCGGTCCTGTTTTCTTTCGAGCGGGTGAAATTTTTGACAACCACCGAAAGAAAGTAAACAAATTCCATGCAATCGTTCAATTTATACCGATTTAAATCGGTAGAAGGGAGTTTTTCCTATGGCAGCAAATAAAGCAGCAACGAAAGCAGTCCCCTATACAAAAGAGCAGGCAGCAAAGTTCTACGAGACGATGGTCACCATTCGTCGCTTTGAGGAGGAGGTAAAACACGACTTCCTGGCAGGTGAAATCCCCGGCTTTGTGCATATGTACATCGGCGAGGAAGCCATTGCCACCGGCGTATGCGCCGCCCTGCGTCCCACAGATCTGATCGAATCCACCCACCGCGGCCACGGTCACTGCGTGGCAAAGGGCGCGGATGTCAACCGCATGATGGCAGAGATTTACGGCAAGAAAACCGGCCTGTGTCAAGGTCGCGGCGGCTCCATGCACATCGCTGATTTCAGCGTGGGTATGCTGGGCGCCAACGGTGTGGTCGGCGGTGGCTATAACCTTGCCACCGGCGCGGCACTGGCGCATAAAATGATTTTAAAAGACGATACCGTGTCCGTCGTATTTTTTGGCGACGGCGCGAGCAATCGCGGTACCTTCCACGAGGCGATGAATGTTGCCTCTGCTTGGAATCTGCCCGTGATTTTTGTGAATGAGATGAACTGCTGGGCGTCCACCACCCCCTATCGCACCACCTGCAATCTGGAGAATATCTCCGACCGTGCTCTGGGCTATCATGTCCCCGGCGTGATCGTGGACGGACAGGACGTGTTCGCGGTGTACGAGGCGACCAAGGAAGCCGTGGAGCGGGCGCGCAGGGGCGATGGTCCCACCTTTATCGAGGCGAAGACCTATCGCATCGAGGGTCACTTTGTGGGCGACCCGGAGATGTATCGCGACCATGCGGAGACGCAGAAAATTTACCACGACACGGATCCGCTGAAGCGCTTCCGTGCCAGCGCAGCGGAGATGGCGCTGATGAGCGAAACCGAGTGCGACGCCATCGACGCCAAGTGCGACCAGAAGATTCTGGACGCCAAGAAATTCGCGCTGGACAGCGAATATCCTGATGAGTCCGAGTACATGAAGTACGTCTACGTGGACTAAGGCGAAGGAG
>JAVVSI010000227.1:0-2615 GCA_036654315.1 Evtepia sp.
TTCAATCGTTATGATAATACTTCTCATCCCATTTGTCAATCGCTTATTTGAAAAACGCGGAAGACTTGTCGTGTGCAAGCCTTCCGCGTTTTCGGACTTTATTATCTTTCTTCCTCTTGCATGATTGCTGTAACATCCGGCTCCGACTCGGATTCCAAAAGAAATTTTTCTTCCATTTCTCTTTGTACCGAAATGAGAGCACTCACCGCTTTGTCTGTTGCTCTAAATAAGTCAAAATACATTTCTTGATAGTTCAGCATCTTAAATTTTCCTCCTCATTGCACTATATTAGTGCTAGTATACTCTGATCAGAGGATAAAATCAATGCGAATTTGCACCAAAATCGTGCAATGGAGGTATTGATTATGAATGCTGCATACAGTCGTGCTCTCGGAAACCATATTCGCACTATACGTCAGCGTAAGGGTTGGACGCAGGAACAACTTGCGGCTAAACTACAACTGATTGACTGCGATATGACCCGTAGCGCGCTTGCAAAAATCGAGGTCGGTCAGCGTCATCTGTACCCCGATGAACTGAAAGCACTACGCATCGTATTTGATATTGATTATGAGCAGATTTTCGTCTGATGACAAAAACGCGGAGAACCAGTCGTTCTCCGCGTTTTTGCAATGCTATCATATCATAAAATCAAGAAAATTTCAAGTCTTGCGTTTTGTATTGTAACAGTCTATGCTATAGTAGGAGGTGATCGCAATGGCTGATCCTTTTGCACTTGAGACGCTCAATATGCAGTTGTCACTTACAGTCGAAGAATTGCGGGAATGCAATTATTTTACCGGTCCTGTGGGACTGCGTCTTTCCGAAACTGAAATCCGAACACTCGCTGCACAACGTGTAGCTGCCCTAAAAGAAACCGGAAGAATGGAGTTCGGTGCCGGTATCTTAAAAAAACTCATCCAAGCCTTTTATGACTCTCCCTACCTCTTACAGGAAAATTATGAGGCCACTTTGATCGAATTACAGGAATCGTTCTATTTTTTCAAAAATGAATCCAACGATCTGATCTCCGATGACGATTTAATCGCTTTTATGCGTTGTACCTTTGATGATGTCGCACAGGGTTCCCTTGACTATCTCGCCTCTACCTCCCTCCAAGATCTTTGCAAAAACGCAAGGCAGAGCCGGGGCGGTGACTATGACTGACTTTTCTTCCGATACTGCGCTTGTAACACAATTCAGTGAACAAGATCAGGCAATACTCCAAGTCAAACTATGGCGGCTTCTCGCACGCAGAACTGCACTCTATACCATGGATGACAGTAGCTCTATTCGTACCGAAACCGCACAGGAGTTATTTGCCTCTATTTGTTTCCTCCTTCGCTTTCACTGTACACAGAACCAAATCCCATTCCAACAACTTCTCGTCGGCGACGAGGAGGAACAATTCGCCGATGCACTACAAACCGTTTCACGGCATATCGAGCTTGGAAAACACTTATACGAAACCCTTCGTCTGCATCTTCCATGCATTGATCATCGCGCGCTGCTTGATACAGTTTCCGGTATTGCTCTGTTTTTTAAACGCTATGATTATCGTTACTTTGCTCAGCAAATCCCCTGTGATATCGAGTATCCCCTCGCCCATCCTGTCCCCGACTCCTTTCTCGGTATCGAATACATCAATGAATATCTACGTCGTTTGCTGCTTGAAAATCGAGTCCTCTCCTTCTTCCCAAACGACCGCGTGATCGCACTCTTATCCGCTTACTGCCCCGATTATCAAGACGCAATCATCAATTTATATGATCCCATTCTAACCAACGCTATCGGCTGTACTTTAATCCAAAAAGATATTTTTTCTCTTTCCCTCAACCGGAAAGATCAGGAAACCCTTTTTGCTTTGCTTACCCCTTTGCCCCCTGACGAACCGGAGTCCCTTTTAAAACGGACGGCACGCAGCCTAGCACGGAAATTAGGCGTTCAAGACCCGGATTCCCAGGCCTATCTGATACAGACCGCCGTCGCCTTGTCTCCCCGCATTCGTGCTGCCACCGCCTTTGATGGCATTTTTATTAACGCAGAATCGTCACAATCTCTAAAATAATTCCATAAATCACACTTGCCGAAATCCCAAATACCAACACCGGCCCTGCAACACTAAATAATTTCACTGCCGTCCCCGCCACCGCACCCTCACTTTGAAACTCCAAAGCAGGTGCTACCATCGCATTCGCAAAGCCTGTGATCGGTACCAACGTCCCTGCCCCGGCGTGCTTCGCTATGTTGTCAAAAATCCCAAACCCGGTCAGCAAAGCAGACAAACCGATTAACGTCACCGATACCAGCATCCCTGCCTGTTCTTGATCCAACCCCAAATAAACGTACCAATCATTCAAGCCCTGTCCAATGGTGCAAATCAAGCCACCTACAACAAACGCCCATATCATGTTTTTCCAAATCGGTGACGATTTCGATTTGCTTGCTACATATTTTTGATATTCTTCCTTGTTCATCTGATCCATCCAAAAACCTCCTTTTCATACTTCTCTTGGTTTTCCCACTTTTTTAAACTTTTACTCGCTTTCTACTTGACTTTTTTCCTTTTTCGTATATAATTATATAGCCTGTCTGTGAACAGGTTCATCCTTGCC
>JAVVSI010000228.1:0-2610 GCA_036654315.1 Evtepia sp.
GCCGCATCGCCCGAAATCGTTGCCGGACTCATGAAAAGCTGTGGCCTTGCAGAGGATGGCCACTATGCCGCCTTTATTCTCCGTCCATGGACAGGCTTTGACGAAAAAGTACCTGTACTCACCGCCGCTGCCGAATACGTCTACAACACCTATGGCCTGACACCTGTGTTCTTTGCCATCGAACCGCGACTCGATGTCGGTGCCGCGAAAAAAGTAATCGCACAACTCACCGTCCCCCACCACTTTCTCCCCAACGCCTACCCCGCCGAACAGACCATCGGTCTACTCTCTCATATGCAAATGTCCATCTCAATGCGGCTACATGGTCTGATCTTCTCTGCCGGTCAAGGTGTACCACTTGTCGGTGTTGTCTATGATCCCAAAGTCAGCTCCTTTCTCTCCTATATCGGCCAAGATCTCTATGTCAACCTTTCCAATTTGACCGAAACATCAATCAAAACACTCATTGACTCGGCCTTTGTCAGAGGAAAAAACCCCTCATTCCTCGCGGAAAGTGTTGCAAAGTTACGCGCTGCCGAAGGAGTGAACAGCCAAACTGCCGCTGACTTTTTGTCCCTAAGCTAGTTCGATTTCTTTTTCACTTTGTGCAAGCAGAGCCTCCATTTGCTCATCGTGTCCGTCAAATTCATGGGACACCACTTCAAAGGAATGCTGTACACGCGTCAACTCCATCGTCATATTCGCAATGCTCCCGTCTACCTCTTTACGAAAATGCTTATATTTTTCCTGTATCTCTCGTGTCCAGTTTACTCCCTTTTGATGTAATTCTTCCGCTTTTTGCGTCGCCTCATCCTCTAAAATTTGCGCGCGCGCGTGCGCTTCCAATTCAATGGTCGCTGTCCGATCTTTGATGTGTGCATAGGCCTGTGCCGCAGGTTCCGATTTTTCAACCTTTGCACGCAGTTGCTTCAGCTCTTCCTGCACCCGAACCAGTTCTGCTGTCTGTTTTGTCAGCTGTGCCTGTGTCGTATCCAACCGCTGGGTCAACTGCTGGTTCAGCATCATTTCGCTTGTGTGTTCCTGTTGTAGTTTTTCCAGACGTTCACGGCACTCTTCTCCGTTTCGTTTTTCCGCCGCCAAGTGATTGCGTAAGCGTTCTTGCTCTGCGCGGTTCTCCTCCGTACTTGCCTCAACATAGTCGAGTACATCCTGTCGGTGAAAGCCGCCAAACGCGACTCCGCGAAATTGCGTTCTTCCTTCCATGACATTGCCTTTCCTCCGCTCAAAGGGGCGGATTCCCATTTTCCTTTTAATTTTAACATAGTTCGACCGACAAAACAATCTCTCTCCTCCCCTTTTCCCCCTTTTCCCTGACTTGGATTTTAATTGACGCGCGTGGTTAAGAATGCTATAATCTCTAAGCGAGCCAATCACTGGGCGGTCTTTACAAAAGACTTTCATTGTCAGACTTGCAATAAATACAAATTAGATTTGGAGTATACTATGTGGGTTTCCGATCAATGGAACGACTATTCCCTGCTCGATTGCGGCAGAGGTGAAAAATTGGAACGCTGGGGAGATTTTACACTCGTCAGACCCGACCCCCAAGCAATTTGGGACACAGCGCGCATCAATCCCGGCTGGACGCAATACAATGCCCGTTATGCAAGATCCTCCTCGGGCGGCGGCGAATGGGTCAAAAAAAATCTACCCGAACGCTGGCTCCTGCACTATAAAAATCTCACCTTTCATATCAAACCTATGAATTTTAAACATACCGGTATTTTTCCGGAACAGGCAAGCAACTGGGACTTCGCGGCCGAACAAATCAAAGCCGCTCATCGCCCAATCTCTGTCTTGAACCTCTTCGCCTACACCGGTGCCGCCACAATCGCCTGTGCAGCAGCCGGTGCAACCGTCTGCCATGTGGATGCCGCCAAAGGTATGGTCAACTGGGCAAAAGAAAATGCAAAAACCTCCGGCCTAGAAACTGCACCCATTCGTTGGATTGTCGACGACTGTGAAAAATTCGCGGCGCGTGAACTCCGCAGAGGACACCACTACGATGCCATTATTATGGATCCCCCTTCCTACGGACGAGGCCCATCCGGTGAAATATGGAAATTAGAGGAGAACTTATTCCCCTTTCTGAACCTGGTCACCGGCCTTTTGTCCGATCAGCCTCTCTTTTTTATCATCAATTCCTACACAACCGGTTTAGCCCCCTCAGTACTCACTTACCTCTTGGAAACCTTGGTTTCTAAAAAATACGGCGGCCATACAACAAGCGATGAACTCGGTTTACCTGTCGCAGAAAACGGTTTGTTCCTCCCCTGTGGCGCATCCGGTCGTTGGCTCGCGGACAGATGAGGTCTTTTTTACCATGGATGTTATGATTAAAGCGGATCACCTCTCTTTTTCTTATCCCGATGAACCCGATCCCAACCGCCGTGTTTTAACGGATATTAACCTCGAAATTGAAACCGGCAGTTTCGTCGCCATTCTCGGTCACAACGGTTCCGGAAAATCCACCTTCGCCAAACATCTCAACGCCCTGCTCCTCCCCACAGAAGGTAAACTCTTCGTGGACGGTATTGATACCGCCGACGCTGACTGCCTGTTAGCCATTCGCAGCACCGTCGGTATGGT
>JAVVSI010000229.1:0-2594 GCA_036654315.1 Evtepia sp.
AGAATAAGAGCCGCCTTCGCTTTACCAAACGGATTGCGGCAGATCTTGATATGGAGGCAACGCGTTTGCTTACGGCTGCGAAAGTACGCCATGATCATCTGGAGGACTTGTATCATCCCTATGTTGATTTTGGGCGGGTTGAGGCGATGGCGCATCAGTTGAAAATCTGAGCATAAAAAGAGACAGAAGCGGTTGATATCGAACCGCCTCTGTCTCTTTTGTATGATCGGTATGGATTACAATGCCACCAGGCTGATTTTATCCTCATCCGAGAGGGTGGCACGTAAGGTTTTGACCGGATTCAAATAGCTTTCAATGAGTTGCGTTGCAATGGGATCTTCCAATTGCTTTTGAATATAGCGGCGCAAATTCCGCGCACCGTAGGCGGCAGAATAGGAATGCTTGACTAAGTGATCGAGAATGGCATCTTCCCAAGTAAAGGTCAAACCCTTTTCACGCAAGGTGCTTGCGAGTTCAGCCAGCATAATTTTCGCAATTTCTCTAAAATTCTCTTCCGTCAGTTGATTGAAGTAAACGATTTCATCAACACGGTTGATAAATTCCGGACGCAAGAATTCACGGAGTGCTTTCATGGCGCGTTCTTTTCCCTGTTCGTTCGCGGAATGACCAAAACCCAGCGTACCGACACTGGTATTGCTACCGGCGTTTGAGGTCATGACGATTACGGTATTCTCGAAATTGACTGTTCTGCCCTGCGCGTCGGTGATGTGGCCATCGTCCAAGATTTGTAAAAGGACGTTGAGTACATCGGGATGCGCTTTTTCGATTTCGTCAAACAGGATCAAAGAATATGGTTTTCTGCGAATTTTTTCTGTGAGTTGACCTGCTTCGTCGTAGCCGACGTAACCGGGGGGGGAACCGATGATACGAGAGACGGAATGTTTTTCCATAAACTCGGACATATCGAGACGCACGAGTGCTTCCGGTGTATTAAAGAGGTCAAGAGAGAGTTTTTTGACAAGCTCTGTTTTGCCCACGCCGGTTGATCCGACAAAGATGAACGAGACTGCTTTTCTTTTGGAAGAAACGCCGACACGGTTCCGACGAATTGCGGCAGAGACCGAGGCGATGGCTTCATTTTGGCCAATAATGCTGGTTTTCAACCGTGTTTCCAGATGGGCAAGGCGTTCATATTCCTGTTCTTGGATCTGGGTGGCGGGGATACGCGTCCAAAGTTCGATGACGCGTGCGAGATTGTCAAGCGTGAGTTCCGGGATAGCGTCTTTGGAACGCGCCTCAAATTCAGCCTGTAATTGGAGTTCACGGCTACGGAGGGTAGCCAAACGCTCATAGGCCTCATCACTGGCATCGGCGAGCATGACTTCGCGTTCACGGGCGAGATCGGCGAGTTCTTTTTCGATTTCCATGGAACGGGCAAGGGATTTATTTTTCAGATTGACATCAGAGCAAGCCTCATCAATCAAGTCAATTGCTTTATCGGGGAGAAAGCGGTCGGTGATATAACGCTCCGACATTGTGACAGCGAGGCGGGAGATTTCGGGGTTAATTTTGACGTGGTGGAAGTCCTCATAGTAAGGGGCAATGCCGCGAATAATCTCCACAGCATCGTGAATGGAGGGTTCGTTTACGACCACGGGCTGGAAGCGACGTTCCAGCGCGGAATCTTTTTCGATATACTTCCGATATTCCGTCAAAGTGGTTGCGCCGATGACTTGTATTTCGCCACGAGAGAGGGCAGGTTTTAAGATGTTTGCGGCATTCATAGAACCCTCGGCGTCTCCGGCACCCACGAGATTATGGACTTCATCAATCACGAGAATGATATTTCCGATTTTGCGTACTTCCTCAATGAGACCCTTCATACGGCTTTCGAACTGGCCGCGAAATTGTGTTCCGGCAACCAGCGCAGTGAGATCAAGGAGGTAGACTTCTTTGTCTCGGAGTTTGTAGGGGACATCACCGTTTTGGATTTTCGATGCCAGACCTTCCGCGATGGCGGTTTTGCCGACACCGGGTTCACCGATGAGACAGGGGTTATTTTTTTGGCGACGGTTTAGGATTTGGATGACGCGTTCCAGTTCGGTTTCACGCCCGATCATACGATCAAGTTTTCCATCTGCGGCACGGCGGGTGAGAGAGATACAGTAATTCTCCAAAAATTTTCGTTTGGGTGCGTGAGTATCCGTTTTCTTTTTTTCTTCCGAAGCCGGAGGCGGTGTTTCCGGTGTTGCGCGCTCGGCAGGTAGGTTGCTGTTTGTTGGCAGCTCGCTGTCGGAGGGATTTGCGATATTCCCCATAAGTTTGTTCAAGAAAGGGAAGGTGGCTGTACGACCCTCATCTTCTTCATCATCCTGCGTATCCTCGCCTTCGGAATTGCCTGAGAAGAGAGATTCCATACCCTCGACACCTTCAAAAGCGGAGAGCATTTCTTTTGTCAGACCATCTAGATCTTCTTCACTCATGCCCATTTTCTCGATCATATCTGTAACCGGTTTGATATTCAATTCTTTGGCGCATTTGAGGCAGAGACCCTCGTTTTTAGATTCCCCACCGTTGTCAAGCCGGGTAATAAAAACGACGGCAATATTTTTCTTGCATTTACTGCAAAGTGT
>JAVVSI010000230.1:0-2547 GCA_036654315.1 Evtepia sp.
ACCTCATTATTGACGATACACCCGAAGCAATTACCGTCTCCTGCTTCGATCCCGTCAGACGCGAAATCGCCAGATTGGCTCTTGAAAAATTGATTTTGGATGGAAGAATCCATCCGGCTCGTATCGAAGAAATGGTCGATATCGCAAAACGAGAGGTCGAAGCTACCATTAAGTCAGAGGGCGAACGCGCCGTCTTTGAAACAAATGTACATGGCTTACATCCCGAACTCATCAAACTCTTGGGCCGTCAAAAATATCGCACCAGTTATGGCCAAAATGTCTTTAACCACTCAATCGAAGTGTCTCACCTCGCAGGCCTTATGGCAGCGGAAATCGGCGCAGATGTCCAGCAGGCAAAACGCGCCGGCCTACTGCACGATTTGGGCAAAGCAGTCGATCACGAGGTCGAAGGCTCCCATGTCACAATCGGTGTCGAACTCGCACGCAAGTATAAGGAAAGCCGCGAGATCATTCACGCCATTCACGCCCACCACGGCGATGTCGAACCACAGACCGTTGTTGCCTGTCTCGTGCAGGCAGCCGACGCAATCTCAGCTGCCAGACCCGGCGCAAGACGCGAAAACTTGGAAAATTACATCAAACGTCTGGAAAAATTGGAGGAAGTCACCTCCTCTTTCCGCGGCGTCGAAAAGTCTTACGCCATCCAAGCCGGTAGAGAAGTACGTATTATCGTCAAACCGGAAGCCATCAGCGAGGACGAAATGGTTCTCCTCGCGCGTGATATCGCCAAACGCATCGAAACAGAATTGGAATACCCCGGTCAGATCAAAGTTCATCTCTTGCGTGAGGTGAAAGTTGTCGAATACGCAAAGTAAAAAAAGCCGGCGTTGGTATTTTCCAACGCCGGTGCTTTGCCAAATAATACTATATAGGAGGTTTTGTATGCTTTTTAATCTTTTGGCTGTAGGGGATGTTGTCTCTGAATTGGGTCTTGCCTTCCTCAATCGACACCTCCGCACACTGCAAAAGCAATATAAAATTGATTTTACCGTCGTCAACGGCGAAAATGCAGCGGGCATCGGTTTGTTACCGCGCCATGCGGAAGAGATGTTTGATGCGGGTGCAGATGTCATTACCTTAGGGAATCACACCTGGTCCAAATTGCAAATTGCCGATTACTTAGACGAAACCCCCGCTATTCTGCGCCCCGCAAACTATGCCCCGCAATTGCCCGGTAGGGGATTTGGCGTTTATGATGTGAAAGGCATTCGCGTCGCTGTGCTGAACCTCATGGGACGCTTCGAGCTTGACAGTAATCTGGACTCCCCTTTCTTAATCGCAGATAAAATTCTTAAAACACCCGATTTGGCGGATCTCATCGTCGTCGATTTCCACGCCGAAGCAACCAGCGAAAAAGGTGCTTTGGCTTGGTACTTGGATGGCCGCGCACAGGCCGTATGGGGAACGCATACGCACGTCCCTACTGCCGACTGCCAGATTTTACCCAAAGGCTGCGGATTTGTAACAGATCTCGGCATGACCGGCCCCTCTCAGTCCGTCATCGGAATCCGACCGGAAATTTCAATCAATCGCTTTTTGGGCGGATTGCCGCGCCGATACGAAGCGGCTCAAAAACCGGCCAAATTAAATGCAGTTCGCTTCACCTTTGATACCGAAACGCATCGCTGTTTGGAACTTTGCCGTTGTGATATACAAGAGTGAGCCGCTTGTATGCTTGCTTTTATGCCCGGACAACTGCCGTGTGAATTCGAAATCAAATGACATATCTTGGGAGGTTTTATTTATGTCCAATGAAGATAACAAAATCAACGAACCCCTTGCATCCGACAACCCCGGCGAAACAAACGAAATCCCTGCCGCAGAAGTCGCAACGGCAAAAAAGAACTCTACCGGTGACACCATCTTTTCTTGGCTGCAAGCACTTGTATTCGCCCTGACCATTTTGGTTCTGACCTTTGCGTTTTTGGGACGCATGATCAGCGTGGAAGGCCTTTCTATGTACCCCACACTCCATGACGGTGATATGCTTGTCCTGCGCTCCTTGGGTTACGAACCGGAAGCCGGGGATGTTGTTGTTCTCACAAAGCCCTTTGCAAACATCACGTCCCCCATCGTAAAGCGTGTCATTGCAACCGAAGGTCAGCACGTCGTCATAGATTATGCCGCCGGAACCGTCTCGGTCGATGGCGAAGCACTCAATGAACCATATATAAACGAAGCCATGCAGATGCCGGACAGTACATTTATGGATAACAACGATGTCGTGGTTCCGGAAAACGCGGTGTTTGTGATGGGTGACAACCGAAACCATTCTTCCGATAGTCGTGACAACAGACTGGGTGTCGTGGATGAGAGACAGATCATCGGTGAGGCTATTTTTGCCGTATTCCCCTTCTCATCCTTCGGCCTCATTTCATAGGAGGGATTTATTTGAGACTCGATAAATGGCTCAAAGTCTCCCGCTTAATTAAACGCCGTACCGTTGCAAACGAGGCCTGTGATCACGAACGCGTCAAAGTTAATGGACGCGTCGTTAAGGCCTCCTACGACGTCAAAGTGGGCGAT
>JAVVSI010000231.1:0-2530 GCA_036654315.1 Evtepia sp.
AAAAGTTGCCGTACTTGTTTGAAGTACGGCAACTTTTACGCCATTTGGAGAAGGTAGTCTTTTGCATTCCATTTATATTCGGACACATATAATGCGGTCAGTGCCTTGACTGCTGCACCGATTCGCTCGTTTAAGATCTCTCTGAGTTCCACCAGTGGGGCTTCATAAGACTTTGCGTTTTTCTTCATATAGAGCTTTGCAATGGCTGTCAGCTTCACAGTGACGAGAGACATACAAGTCAGACCAATTCGGTATTGCCATGCGTGAGTTGTAGGTTGAATCAGCTTTGCCGCGAGTTTCACGACGCGATTTTTATGCGGGATTTTCATAGGTGGAAATTTCTTTTCCTGATTTTCCCGAATCAGGATCCAATCGAGACCCAGTTCCATGGAACAATGGGAAAGCCCCTGTTCTCTCTGGAATCTATGGATACAGGCATGGCAGGAGTCATCCAGTACCAAGTGGCACAGATAGCCTGCCGCGAAACTTTTTTCGCCATCGCTTCCCTCGTTTAACATGGTGTGTAGTGTCTCTGCCGCATCCTCGCGCCAAAATCGGCCTAAGACGCGCGCTCTGCTGGGGCCACCCGGTGCAAACATAACGGGATCCGGTCCGTACAATCCCGTTTTAAAAGCTTCTGTGTCCTCCTCAATGGCACGACAGATATCTGTCGGCAACTGCTCCAGAACTCGTTCTCCAAACCACTCATGTGCATAGTAACTTGGCAAGCTTTCACCTCCCAATCATTTCCCGACCACATACATAACGATGCAGACGAGATTTTAATAGTTACAGTATAGCACGATCTGTTTCAAATGTCTACCATTTTTGTACCTTTATTCTTCCTGCGCTTTTAGCCGCCCAAGTAGGCTTTTTTTACGGTTTCGTCGACAAGAAGTTCTGCCGCTTTCGCTGTCTTTAGAATCTTTCCGGTTTCCAAGACATATCCGCGATCTGCGATGGAGAGTGCCATATGCGCGTTTTGCTCAACGAGGAGAATGGTTGTTCCCTCTTTGTTGAGATTTTTGATAATTTCAAAAATTTCATCCACCAAAATTGGAGCAAGTCCCATGGAGGGTTCGTCAAGCATGAGCAGTTTCGGTTTTGACATCATGGCGCGTCCCATCGCAAGCATTTGTTGTTCGCCACCGGAAAGCGTACCTGCGATTTGACGATATCGCTCTTTGAGACGCGGAAACAATCCATAGACCATTTCAATGGACGGGACAATCTCGGAATTCGAACGTGTATATGCACCCATTTCCAAATTCTCTCGCACGGTCATTTCCTGGAAAATACGTCGACCCTCGGGACAATGCGCCATACCCATGGGTACAATTTGATGGGGTTTGATCCCGATGAGTGACTTTCCCTCAAATTCAATATTTCCGCTTTTTGGTTTCATCATAGCCGAAACTGTTTTTAATGTTGTTGATTTTCCCGCGCCGTTTGCACCGATGAGTGTGACAATTTCGCCCTGATCCACTGCAAAAGAGATTCCCTTTATGGCGTGAATGCTACTGTAATAGACATGGATATCTTCGACTTTTAACATCATATCAATCACGCCTCCTTCTGTTTGCCAAGATAGGCCTCAATGACCTGCGGGTTCGATTGAATTTCTTCCGGTGTTCCCTTGGCAATGATTTTGCCATAGTTCAAAACGGCGATACCCTCACAGATATTCATGACTAAATTCATATCATGTTCAATCAGCATAATGGCAATTTGGAACGTATCGCGAATTTTTGAGATATTCTCCATCAGCTCAGCTGTCTCTGATGGGTTCATACCGGCGGCCGGTTCGTCCAAGAGAAGAAGGGATGGGTTTGTACCCAAAGCGCGAACGATCTCCAAACGACGCTGTGCGCCGTATGGGAGCGAGCCTGCTTTTGCCCGAGCCAAGTCTTGCATATCAAAAATGGACAACAGTTCCATCGCGCGTTCATGGGCGACTTTTTCAGTTTTCCAATATCGAGGTGTACGAAATACACCGTCCCACATACCGTAGTCCATCTGATTATGCAGGCCGATTTTGACATTGTCCTCTACCGTCAGCTTATCAAACAAGCGGATATTTTGAAAGGTTCTCGCAATACCGGCTTTATTGACCTGCTGCGTATTCATCGTTGCGGTATCCCGACCGTCCAGCAAAATCATGCCGCGTGTCGGCTGATATACTTTGGTCAACAAGTTGAATACCGTGGTTTTCCCCGCGCCGTTTGGGCCGATCAGGCCGGTGATTTCGGTTCTGCCAAGTGTAATATCAAAATTACTCACAGCGGTTAATCCACCAAAATCAATCCCAAGATGTTTCGTCTCCAGTACGGGGGTTTTATCCATGTCACGCTCCGGGATTTTACTGTCACTCGGTATATCAATGAGTTTTGTCTTATTCATGTGTGACACCTCCCGGTTCTGTTGCTTTTTTTGGTTTCAATTTTGAAAAAGCTTTTTGCCAAAGTTCTTTCAGTTTTTCATTGTTGGTTGCAAGCATGACGAGAATAAGGACGATTGCGTAGGCCAACAT
>JAVVSI010000232.1:0-2520 GCA_036654315.1 Evtepia sp.
TTTTCAAACAGCAGACTGCCGTATTCCCGCACTTGCGCATCCGGGTGGTCTACCAATTCTAAAATCGGCACACGGTCACATCCTGCAAAACTCTTCCGCATTTTGGCAAGGAGCAACTCCGCCTTTTCTGGTCCCACTAGCTCCTTACGGCCCAGTTACTCAGCAATGTGGTGAGCCAAAACACTGCCTGAAAAACCGCTTCTGATTACAATGATATCGTGCATGTTAGTTTCCCTCTGTTTCTTTCAGCCATTGTGCAGTTTTGAGAATGCTCTCCTTGAAATCCGCCTGACATTCAAAACCGGTATCGCGGTAGAGCGCGTCGAGGTCGATCATGGAGTAGTCCGTACTTGCAGTATCCTGATAGGCACCAAATTGCAACGCGACATCAGGTGCTATAACGTCTCGGATATTGGTAAAAAGCTCACGAAATATTTGGAGCTTACGATGACCTACATAGTAGCTTTTTAAATTCTTTCCCTTTTCTGCAACAGCAATAAAGGCGCGAACAATATCATCAATATAGATCATATCATAGTAATTATTTCCGTCAATAAGTTTGGGTTCTACTCCATGATTGAGTTGCCGCAGCACAATGTTTGCAATCATATTAGAGGAGTTATGCTCACCATAAGCCATGCAGATAAGACCTGCACTGTATTCAATGTCATGCTGAAAAGCCAGTGTTTTACAGATAAGCTCTGCAACCATTTTAGAGGAGGAGTAGATACAAGTAAAACGAGGTGCGTATTGCTCTGCCTTTATAAAAGGAATGGTTTCGTACTCATTCATGGTTCCGGCTAACACAAACTTTCTACAGCCAATTTTTTTTGCCTGCATCAACGCCTCACAGCACGCATTTGCATTCGACAACTGTAGCGTGTAATCCTTGAAAGCTTCTCCAAATACCCCATCCCATGCAAAATGAAAAAAACAGTCATACTCGTCTGCCGGCACCAGAGTGGATAGCCGCTGATAGTCCCCAAGACTCGCCACCACAGGGACAAAGTTCGGATTGCCTGACAAGGCGGTCAACCGATCTGCACTTCGTCCAATCCCATAAACCTTACAGCCTTGTTCCAGAAGTGTTTTTGCCAATGCTCCGCCAATAAATCCGGTAACTCCTGTTATAATTACCTTCTTCATGCTTTGCAATTCTCCACAGTGAAATTCACATCACTGTCTTTTAAGGTGGGAGCTTTGGTATCCTTCTCAGAGATGATGGAATTAGTTGTACCCCAATCAATTGCAATTTCAGGGTCATCCCATTTAATCGCTCTATCATATTCGGGATAATAAAGCTCATCTACCTTATACTGCACTTCGCAGTTGTCCTCTAGGGTAATAAACGCATGACCAAAACCACGAGGAATCAAGATTTGCTTTCTGTTTTCAGCTGATAACTCCAACGCAATCCATTTTTTATAGGTTGGAGAATCACTTCTCAGATCTACAACATAGTCCATTACTCGACCGGCGGTGCATCGAACAAGTTTCAACTGGGGCTTCGGACACAGCTGAAAATGAACCCCACGGATAATTCCCTTTTTCAAGGATAAACTATGATTGTCCTGAACGAATTTGATATCCAATCCAAGCTCGGCCATTGTGCGTGCAGAATAGGTTTCGCAGTAATATCCACGAAAATCCTCAAAATACTTGGGCTCTAAAATCTTGACACCCTCAAGCTCTAACTCCGTTACCTTCATTTCCCTGCTCCTCTCAAAAAACGATCCATCTGGGTTGCCTGCCGCTCTATGGCTGCGCTATTTTCTGCTCGCCGGCTCTCCTTGCGGATGCAGTCTCTAAAAACATCAATGGAATTTTGAAAACTGTCATCCGCTGGCAGGGAAACAAGTCGTTCATTATTCCCTTTTTTCAGTACTACCTGTGGCTCAAAGTCAACCGGTGCGGTATAAATGCGGTTGGTGTAGACGCTACCCGTACTGCCCCACAGTTCCAGTTCACACTTATAGCTGTTGTCCATACCAAAGGCAATTTGTGCCACCTGTCCGGCGTCATTTTTCATCGTGGCGCTGCCGCCGATATCTACCTCAAATTCGGGTGAATACTGCAAGCTGCTTGCCACGATTTGAGCAGTCTCTCCTAGCAGATGTGCCGCAAGCCGCACCGGATAGCCGCCGCAGTCCAACAGTGCTCCGCCGCCAAGGGCCTTGTTATAGCGAAAGTCGGTAGCGGCACGTTTAGGAAACCCAAACGCAGTTCGAATGAGCCGAAGCTCCCCGATTTCACCGTCTGCCACCAGCTTTTCAACTGCAGAAAGCTGAGAGTGATACACAAACATATAGTCTTCGTGTACTGCAAGACGGTTTTCTTCCGCTATCTTCAAAAGCTCTTTAGTGTCTGCCAAGGACATGGTGAACGGCTTTTCCATCAAAATATGCTTGCCGCTTTCCAGCACTTTTTTCCCCCACTCAAAATGCAGTGCAGGAGGAAGCGGAATGTAGACCGCATCAATGCTCTCATCTGCCAGCAGGGCTTCATACCCATCATAAATTG
>JAVVSI010000233.1:0-2515 GCA_036654315.1 Evtepia sp.
ACCACCGCTCGTAATCGCTGCATCCGGACTGACTGTTAATATAGCGTCACCAGCTTGCGCTTGCGCCAATCTTTCTAACTCTGCTAAGGTTGTAAATTCACCGGAGGAAGGAGGTGTACTGGGGTTGGTGGTATTGCCGTCGCCAATACTAGGCTGCTCTGCGGTGCCGTCGCCTTTGACGATTTTATCGCCGTACTTCACATCGTTTTTACCCTTGTTCTCCAGTTGTGTGACTGTGGTTTCTTTGGCAACCGTGACATCTTTACCGGCTGTTACGGTCATCTTTGCGATGGTACCGGTACCGGAGACTGCAAGGGTATCTGCTGCGGTTGTCAGGCTTGTGATCTTGGCTGTTTTGTCAAGATCCAAGGCAACTCCACTCGCATTTGCAGAAACTGTAAACTGATTCACACTGCTTGTACCGATCATCTTGATATTTGCCTTTGCGGCATTCACGGTAGCAGTACCGGTTACTTTCGCGTCTTTCAAGCTTGTGGTTGCGGAGGATGCGCCCTGTGCAATGAGAAGATCTTCCACGGTACCGGTCACGGTGACACCCGGTGCCGCAACAAGGGTAATCCCCTTGTCTTTTGCTGTTACAGTTGCGTCTTTCTTATTTGCATAGGTTGTGATGGCACGATCTAGGATCGTTGCGACAGAGGCGCGGGTGATACTGGATTTCGCGCCAAAGACACCCGCACTGATACCCTTGATGATACCTTTTTCGTTCATTGCCTTGACATACCCTTTCGCATAGTCTGCGACGGTTGCCTTATCGGTGAATGTCAGATCACCGGTGGAAGGGGCAATGGCAAGCGCACGGCCAAGCATTGTGGTCGCTTCTTCGCGGGTAATGGTTCCGTTTGGATTGGCGTTGGTTCCGTCGCCTTTCATGATTCCGGCGGCGGCGCACTTCAGAACCGCGCTTTCATACCATGAACCCGGTGCAACATCGGCGAAAGAATTCTTCGCCGTCTCCTGTAAAACCAACAGATTTGTCAAAATTGTTGCCATCTCTGCACGGGTCATAAAAGCATCAGGGTTGAATCTGCCATCTGAACCCTGGACAATTTTATTGTCTGACCAACGAATAATCGAAGTCTCTGCCCAATGACCCTTGGTATCGTTAAACTGTGCAGCAGCAGCGGGAACAGCCATACCCGGGAGTACCACCATGGACATCATCATTGCACCGGCTAACAACACGGCCAATGACTTTCTACTCTTACTTCTCATTTGCTAAGTCCTCCTTAATTTTATTTATATTTTAAAACACCCATCGGGATTGTTTTTTCAACGAAAGAAACAAATCGAAGTACATAAACCAAAAATTTTTCATCAAATTCAAACAATGATTCGATCTGATGCGACTGCGCCACAGGGGAAACGCTCTCCTGCGGAGTTTACCACAGTTTAACATATCCGTCAAGTATCATGGCACGCAAAATCAGGCCTTGCATCCTCTATTGGATCTCAATACCGACCGGGATTATTTCCCCTTGATTATAACATTTTTTTTTGCAAATTACCACATCTATTTGCTACTGTAACGGACTTCTGCTCTATGTGACATGATAGAGCTTGCGCCGCCCGCTCCTTTATTTGTCGATTTATGGTTCGAGTTTCATTCTTTCCCTTTTGTATGAAAATTACCCAATTGGAGATACTGTGAGAAAGACGCGAAGCGATTGGAGATTAAAAATATGGGACGTACCAGTAAAGTAGAGATCAGTGGCGTGAATACCGCTAAACTTCCGATTTTACCCCGCGAAGAAGCAAAAGCACTCTTCCTCAAAGCACAGAGTGGAGACGAAACTGCAAGACAGACCTTGATTCAGGGGAATCTTCGCTTGGTACTCAGTGTCATTCGTAAATTTGAGGGACGTAATGAAAACGCCGATGATTTATTCCAAGTCGGGTGTATCGGACTGATTAAAGGGATTGATAATTTCAATGTTGAACTTGACGTTTTCCCAAGCACCTATTTGGTGCCGATGATTATCGGTGAAATTCGCCGCTATCTACGCGATAATAGCTCTGTGCGTGTATCACGCTCTATGCGTGATATGGCTTATAAAGTCTTACAGGAAAAAGAACGATTCTCAAATGAGCATCAACGTGATGCCAGTATTGAGGAAATTGCAAAAATTTTGGACTTAAAAAGAGAAGATGTCGTGTTTGCACTCGAGGCAATCGTGGATCCCGTCTCCCTCTATGATCCCATTTATTCCGAAAGCGGCGATACACTCTGTGTGATGGATCAGGTCAGAGATACCAAAAATACGGATGACAACTGGCTTGAACAAATTGCGCTCAAAGAAGCTATGGCACGCCTTTCTGACCGCGAAAAACACATCTTGAATTTGCGCTTCTTCGAGGGTAAAACCCAAATGGAAGTCTCCTCCGAAGTCGGTATCTCACAAGCGCAGATTTCACGCCTTGAGAAAAATGCAATTAAAAAAATTAAGAAGAATATTTGAAGAAACCCCTTCAAAGCCGGGAGACAATTCAGGTG
>JAVVSI010000234.1:0-2500 GCA_036654315.1 Evtepia sp.
TGTTGATTATAGCGGGCAAGCCCCCATCTGTCAACGGCTTTTTTTCAATTTTCCATTGCCAACGGTATCAAAAAAAGGTATACTGCTTCTATTGTGAAAAAGGAGACAACCGACTATGGAAACACTGAACTATGCAATCCCAACCCTTTTTGGCTTGGAAGGCTTGGTTGCGGATGAACTGCGCCGTATGGAAATGAAAGAGGTTCATGCAGAAAATGGGCGCGTCTTTTGCGAGGGTCCTGCGTCGGATATCGCAAAAATGAACCTCCGTTTACGGACAGGGGAACGCGTGCAGATTGTACTCGGATCATTTACAGCCAAAACATTCGACGAACTCTTCGAGGGGACAAAAGCCCTCCCTTGGGAAACTTTCATCCCCAAAGACGCAAGCTTCCCCGTCAAAGGCTTTTCCCTCAATTCTGCCCTCCACTCCGTTCCATCCTGTCAGGCTATCGTCAAAAAAGCCGTTGCCATGCGCTTGGGTCACGTTTATGACTGCGAAACCTTGCCGGAAACAGCCGCACTCTACCAAATCCAGTTCTCAATTATGAAAGACAAAGCCGTCCTCATGATTGATACCTCAGGCGCGGGACTCCATAAACGTGGCTATCGTGCCGTTGGCGTCGTGGCACCAATCCGCGAAACCCTCGCAGCCGCTATGGTTATGCTTTCAAACTATCGTGGTACAGACCCTTTTTGTGATCCTTTCTGCGGCTCCGGTACCATTGCCATCGAGGCGGCCCTCATTGCAAAAAATCGCGCACCCGGACTTTCCAGAAATTTTAGTGCGCAAAAATGGAGTTGGCTCCCAACACAGGTCTGGCTGGATGCAGCCGAAGAAGCCATGAGCCACGAATACAACGGAACATACGATATCTGGGGCGGCGATATCGACCCCGCCGCCGTCGCCATCGCACAAAGTAACGCCATCAAAGCCGATGTGGAAGATATTGTACGCTTCGAAGTCGCCGATGCCTGTCAGTTTACCCGTGACGTACCCTATGGGCGTATCGTATCCAATCCGCCTTACGGTGAACGTATCATGGAAAGAAGCGAGGCAGAAGAACTTTATCGCGGATTCGGCGCGGCAACACACAATCTCCCCGAAGGTTGGAAAATTTTCGTTTTATCCTCCCACACGGAATTTGAACGTACGTTTGGCAGACAGGCAGATAAAAAACGGAAACTTTACAACGGTATGATTAAATGCGATCTGTTCCAATATCTCGGAAAGAAAAGCACAAAAATAATAAAAAATACAGTGCAAAATCCTTGAATTTATGAAATATCGCGTAAACAAGAGAAAAACTAAGAGATAAGACCAATAAGACAGCTAATTTCATCTAAAGCCGAAATTTGCCCGAATTTGTGCCTGTAAACCGAAAAATCGCTCTTGCACAATTTTGCAAGTGAATGTATTATAGTAAGCGTGTTAGCACTCTAACACATCGAGTGCTAAAAACGAAGATTTGTTTAACAATAAAATAAAGATATATCAAGGAGGAATTTCACCATGAAGTTAAACCCACTAGGTGATCGCGTTGTGATCAAACGTCTCGAAGCAGAGGAAACCACAAAGGGCGGTATCATTTTGACCGCTGCCGCAAAGGAACGCCCGGAAGTGTCCGTCGTCATTGCTGTTGGCCCGGGTGGTATGGTTGACGGCAAAGAAGTCAAAATGGTCGTCAAACCCGGTGATCATGTCATTACAGGAAAATATACCGGTACTGAAGTCAAAGTCGATGGCGAAGAATTGACCCTCGTTCGTCAAAGTGAAATCGTCGCTACCGTCGAAAACTAATACGCCTTTGCTTACAATAAAATTAAAATTAAATGGAGGATTTATAAATTATGGCAAAAATGCTTTGTTATGGTGATGACGCACGTCAGGCTCTTGAGCGCGGCGTCAATAAACTCGCAGATACAGTGAAAATTACAATGGGTCCCAAAGGTCGTAACGTGGTTCTGTGGAGAGCCTATGGCGCACCGCTGGTTACCAATGACGGTGTCACCATTGCCAAGGAAATCGAACTTGAGGACACATTTGAAAATATGGGCGCACAAATGGTCAAAGAGGTTTCTACAAAAACAAACGACGTCGCCGGTGATGGTACCACAACCGCGACCCTCTTGGCACAAGCTATCATCCGTGAAGGCCTGCGTAACCTCGCTGCCGGTGCAAACCCAATCGTTATGAACAAGGGAATCGCAAAAGCGACCACCGTTGCAATTAACGCAATCAAAGCCAACTCCAAGCCCGTCAACGGTCCTGAAGATATCGCTCGTGTTGCAGCTGTCTCTTCCGGTGATGAAAAAATCGGCTCCCTGATCGCCGATGCCATGCACAAAGTCGGAAACGATGGCGTCATCACAGTCGAAGAATCCAAAACTGCAGAAACTTACAATGAAGTCGTCGAAGGAATGCAGATCGACCGCGGCTATCTCACACCTTATATGGTAACCGATACCGATAAGATGGAAGCCATTCTCGATGATCCTT
>JAVVSI010000235.1:0-2478 GCA_036654315.1 Evtepia sp.
GCTGCACGTTCAGTGCGGCCCGGATGGGTCCTTTCCCATACATACACGCGAACGATCGGTCAACAAACACGGGGCGGAAAATGTTCTGTAGCTCCTCGTGAATGACGAGCTGCACGATCTTATCCCGGAGCGGTGGGATGTGTAGACTCCGTTCCTTCGGCTCCGTTATGGTACGGTGCCTGTATGGGCCTGGGGTGTACTCCTCCACGCTCGCCTTTGTCTTGATCTTCGTGAGGCTGCGCCACAAGGTGACGTTGTTCACCTCGGAGAGAAGGTCGTAGTCGACCGCCTCTCTCGTATATCTGCGGTGCCCTCGTAGGGCTTGGTGGTAGCCTTGCTCCACTCTGTCCCATCCGACGACGTCCTCGTATGCAGAGGGTGAAACCGGGAACGGGATGGCTTTATTCTTTGCGTTCTTGGTGTTGTACACCAAAACGGGGAACTTCGTCATGCGTGGCATCCTTTCCAGTAGTTAGAACGGCTTGGCATCGCTGACGCGAGCTTTTGCTCACATTGTAGCCGTAGCCCCTCCGCCCAATACGAGAGGGTAGGCGGAGCTGCGACACTGTTTTTACGCCGTCTTGAGACTTGGCGAAGGATTACCTCTCCCTTGAAGTATAACAAGGACTCGCCGATAAAGCCGTGACCGTACCGGACGAAATAACCTACAAGGCGGGGCGGAAGCCGTAGTTCGCGTTCACGTTCGACGAGGAATTGTAATTCCAGTTGCGAGCCGAATTGTACCCACGAATCGCGCGGTTCGACGTCATACAGAGATAACCCTAAGTGGATAACTATTTTTTGAGACCGACTCCATTTTCTGCTTGGATGAAGTGCTTTTGCAAGCCTCCGATGATGCGCCCGATCTCGTCGAGTCTACCCTGCAGCTCAAATAACTTTTTCTGGGTGATGTACTTTTGTGACTTTGCAATGTTGAACAGGACGAGGATCTGTGTCTTTTCTGCGTCGGCCTCGTCGAGCCATGAGAGCCGCTTTCGAGTGACAGTTAGGTTATTTGTCATAACCGCCGCCCGGATGAGCTTGAAGCACGATTGCTTGAGCTCCTGACAAATTGAAAACTTTTCAGAGGCGGGAAAATTTTTTAGCAATGGGTAGACATCTCTCTCAATAAACGTCTCGACCTTCTTTTGTAATATAGATGGTTCAGCCATTGATGCACCTCGCTTTTTTGATGTTGGTGATCTCGGTGATGTCCCCGTAAAACTCGAAACCGTAGTCGGTGAGCACGATTTTGACAGAAAGACCCGTCTGGGTGCTGTGCCCTTCGATGGTGCCCGACTCCACGCCACGGAGGGCGAGTCCACTTTCGGTCATGATGGAGAGTTCCTCGTCGGGACACTGCCGACATTGTTCACACATAGGAACCAGCTCGCCAATGATGTTCCCGATCATGCAGCTTGCTTCCTTTCGGGTGCAAGCGACCTTATACATAGATTTTTCGTGCCACGGAATCGTAAATCCCGGACGTGATTGCGACAGACGTGACAGAGTCAAAATTTTTGAGAAAAACGTTGTTGACCATGTTGTTGAGGGTGGCGTCCTTCAAGACCTTGATCTCCTTTTGGTTGTCCGCAATCATAGCTTCTTGGGCGATGGTTGTCACTGTGACGGCTTGAATGCCATCATCCATGTGCCCGAGGTTTGTCTGGCTTAGCGGTGTCCCTTCCTGGATGACTTCCCCCGTCGCGACATCCTCGACGTGATCAAGCCATCCGACTTTATGATAGGATTTCATTGCTCGTTACCTCAACTTCCTTGATGTTGTATTTGAAGGCTATATAAAGCCCCTTGCTCGGCGGTTTGGTGAAGGCGCGATCAGTTGCCGCGACCACATCTCCGTCAGTGTCGACAAGCTGCACGTTCGCGACCTCGCCGGTGATGGTATCGTCGAAGTAGATGTAGACCTTCGCGGCCCCTCCCTCGACGATCTTACGGAACGGCGCAACCGTTTTTGGTTGTCCGTTCAGCGTATAGGCGGCGTGGTCGACCGAGTCGGCAAACCGCCGCCCGATCTTCTGCACGCCGATCAGTGTGAGTGTTTTTGGCATTTAACTCTTTCCTCCTTCCCGTGTAGTGCTGGGTGAGCAGTAGGTCACGGTTGAACATCTGGTATAGACCTTGCTACCGCTGCTGTTCTGGGAACGCGCCACAATGTCAGAGGCAATCCCCTCGTACATGATGAAATCGCAAGACCGGAAAAACTTTTCGGAGGTCGCGATCGTTCCCACCTTTGGAAACTCAACCAGACCGGAGTCTGCTCCGCCGCTGATTTTGACCGTGGAGGTCACGAGGTATCCGATGTTTGTTACATGGGGCCAGATTCCGCAAACGATCTCTCCGCAACGTGGATAGCGTGAGAATCTGGTTTGTACCTCGGAGGTGATCTCTATGATGCCCCCATCTTCCGCGCCGTAGGAGGGCTTGCTGCTGCCTTCCTTGACCTTGCGAACCTCGGCG
>JAVVSI010000236.1:0-2475 GCA_036654315.1 Evtepia sp.
GCGACCTTTGGAGTCGGAGTCCAACGCTCTATCCAGCTGAGCTACAGGCGCATATCCTAACAACTCCTCCATTATAACAAAATCTGCAACAAATGTAAAGGACGAATTTCGCTCATGGGGGAAAAGAAAACGCAACACAAGCGTTTTCTTGTGTTGCGTATTACAGTTTTTCTTTGACCTTTGCACGTTTACCCACACGATCACGCAGATAGTAAAGTTTTGCGCGGCGGACTTTACCGTGACGGATGGTTTCAACCTTGTCAATGATGGGGGAATGGATCGGGAATACCTTTTCCACGCCTACGCCATAAGACAGACGGCGAACCGTAAATGTTTCAGCGATGCCACCATGTTTTTTCGCGATAACGGTACCTTCGAACACCTGAATACGCTCGCGGTTGCCTTCCTTGACTTTCAAGTGAACGCGGACTGTGTCACCGACATTGACATCGGGAAGCTCTGCTTTCAGATGTTTCTCGGTAAATGATTTCATTAGATCAATTGCCATAGTAATGATTCCTCCTGAATGTATAGGCGTTCATGCCGGGAAATCCCAACAGAGGACCACCCTTTTTAGAGATACTAGGGTATACTATCATATTTTGATCGCAAAAGCAAGAAAAAGTTTCATTTCCTCTTTTCACAACCGGACAAAAGCCACACAGCGGATAAAATCAAAGTAAAATTGCCATATCGCAAGAGGTAACAGCCGAACGGAATCAACGCAAGCCCAAATAATTTGCTCAACAAGGCACAAACTTTTTCCGCTTCAAATGGTGTCGTTTTTGTTGAAATGAAAACTTTTAGGATCCGACCGCCGTCCAAAGGGGACGCGGGGATCAGATTGAATACCCCAACGCAAAGATTCATCCCCGTCATCAACTCCGAACCAACAAAAAGAGAACTACACAATGCACAAGCAATACTCGCCACAGGTCCTGCGATTGCAATCATGAATTCTTCCGCGTAAGAAAACATACGCACACGATGTGGCTTGATTTCTGCACCAACAAGACTGAGGCGAAATTCCTGTATCTCTCCCCCAAGGAGCCAAATCGCACACAAATGCCCAAACTCATGGAATGCACAACTTAACAATGCGTAAGGCAAAAGATTCTCTGTGTCAAGATATAACAGAACTGCCATCAAAACGCCAAATCCACCGCTTATGTGAATCTTCGTTCTCAAGACAAGGTCTTGATATAGGGGAGAGGATCTATGCGCGTCCCATCTTTTTTCATCTCAAAATGTAAATGTGGACCGGTAGCCTGCCCGCTTTCCCCAACTTCTGCAATCTTTTCACCGCAAGTTACACGTTGCCCATCCTGCACATTCAATTTGCTGCAATGTGCATAAAATGTCGTGAGTGAATCCGCGTGCTGCAACTGAACATAAAGACCGTAAATATCACTTTCGCCAATAAACGCAACCGTTCCATCTGCATACGCCAAAATATCACTCCCCGTATTCGCCATTAAATCCACGCCATTGTGACATTTCCATGTGCCATCTACCGGGTGTGTGCGATAGCCAAAGGGCGAAGTCAATACCCCCATGACAGGCGTTGTGGTCGCAGAAATCGGCGGTGGGGGAGGCACTGCCGACGCTGGCGGTTCCTGTGGAAGTGCCGCCACAGGCGGCGGGGTATTGTCCGTTGTTGTGGGCGGGGTGTCTGCTGTATCCCGAGGCAGGGCAGGGGCAAACACACCTGCGTATAAAGTGCGGAACGTCTCCACTATAGGTTCCCCCTCCGAAACCGCTGCCCCTACACGCAAAAATGTACTCTTGAAATCTGTATTGGTATGAAGAAACGTATCAAGTGTCCCAATAAACCCCGCATCTAGGCGTTTTCCCGCAAATACAAGCAAAAAAAGCATCATGCAAACCAATAATTGAAGCAAACGCCGCTCAGCCAAAATATCCGACTTCTTTTTCTTCTTTTCCAATATCATAACACCCCCCGATCCTTTGTTCTATAGTCTATGGGACGTCCTTTTGTTTTATGTTAAAGGTGGATTATTATTTGCGTTTCTTAGCCGATCGCTTGCGAAAAGAGGAAAAGGCGTGTATAATAGAAAGCTATATGCGAGGTGTTGATTTTTGAATATACAGTGGTATCCGGGACATATGACCAAAACACGTAGAATGATTGCCGAAAATTTGAAAAATGTGGACGTAATTGCAGAAATCATTGATGCCCGGATTCCGCTCTCCAGCAGGAACCCGGATATTGACGACTTAATCGGAGAAAAACCACGTCTGATGATCCTAAACCGTGCCGATCAAGCAAACCCGGAGGCAAATCGCCGTTGGGCGGCCTTTTTTCGAAGCCAAGGCTTCCTTGTCATGGAATGTGACGCGAAATCAGGTGCCGGTGTCAATCGCTTCGCCCTTGTCGTTCGTGAAGCACTTGCCGATAAAATTGCGCAATGGCGTGAAAAAGGTCAGGTCGGGCGGCCGATTCGTGCGATGATC
>JAVVSI010000237.1:0-2442 GCA_036654315.1 Evtepia sp.
CATGTGGAATCCGGCGTGGCAAAATCCGGGAATCAAAAACATTCGGTCTCCGGTGTCATGGTTGAGGGTATGAGCGGCTGTATGGTCAAATTCGCAAAATGCTGTACCCCCGTACCCGGTGACGAGATTACAGGTTTTATTACGCGTGGCTACGGTGTCTCAGTTCACCGTACCGATTGTCCTAACGTCGCCATCAGTCGTCATAAACCGGAAGAAAAAGATCGTTGGATTGCGGTCACTTGGGATGCGGATAGTCAAAACACCTATAAAACCGCGCTCGAACTCACTGCCAAAGATCGAAATGATTTGGCTTTGGATGTTGCCATGGTTCTCTCTGCCGCAAAACTCCGTGTTCTATCTCTCGTTGCCAATAGTGTACCGGACGGCTACGCAAAAATCAGCGCACTCCTTGAAGTGAAGGATCGCGCCGATGTCGTCACGGTTATGAATAAACTCAATCAAATTTCCGACGTTTATGAAGTGCGCCGCGTATCCGGCTGATGAGAATTGGGTAAACTACTTGAAATCACCGGATTTTACGTCCCACACAAATTTACGAATGGTGCGGATGCTTTTGGGTTCGCACCATTTTTCCTGCGCCGCAAATCTGCAAACATTATCCATCAAAGGAGCTTTGTCATGAATCAATCTTTCCTCCCTCTCCTCTTTGGAGGTGACATCAACGTCTACAGCGTTGCACGCGCCTTCCATGAAGCCTATGGTGTAAAATCAATCTGCTTTGGGAAATTTGCCGCCAGTCCGGTTCGCGACAGTTCCTTTATCGACTACCGTGTCTGTGCCGAAAACGAGGACAAAGAAGCATTTAGGCGGAATGTCGAGACAATCGCAGAGGAATTCCCGGACAAAAAAATTCTGGTACTCGGCTGTGGGGACAGCTATGTGAAGTTAGCGGCAGAACATTTGGGTAACTTCCCACCCAACGCTGTGGTGCCTTATGTCAATGGGAAACTACTCAATACGTTAATCCATAAAGAAAAATTCTACGCACTTTGTGATCATTACGGTATCGATTATCCCGATACCGTGATCCATCGGAAAGAAATGGGTAGCGATTTTGAACTACCGTTCCAGCCACCTTTCATTTGCAAACCCTCAAACGGCGTGGCATATTGGGAGCATCCGTTCCCGGGAAATGAAAAAGTATTTATCTGTCAGGATCGTAATGCGCTGGAAGCCGTACTGTCTAAAGTCTATGCTTCCGGTTATCCCGATTCCATGATCATTCAGGATTTCATCCCGGGCGATGACAGTTATATGCATGTACTCACCAATTATTCCGATAAATATTCAAAAGTGCGTCTTATGTGTCTGGGTCACGTTCTCCTAGAAGAACACGCACCCCACGCAGTCGGAAATCATGCAGTCATTATGACAGAACAAAATCCCGAACTCTGTGAGAAATTACGCAAGTTCTTAGAGGCGATTCGTTTTCGCGGGTTTTCCAATTTTGATATCAAATATGACAAGCGAGATGGGAAATACAAAGTATTCGAAATCAACTGCCGCCAAGGACGTAGCAACTACTATGTCACCGGTGCAGGCTATAATATTGCCAAACTCGTGGTGGAAGATTGCATTGAGGGGAAAATGCTCCCTTTCGTGATGACCGATCGGCCGTCTCTATGGCGCGTTATTCCGCGTAAAGTCGCCTTTGACTACATCTCCCCCGCGTATCATGCGCAGATGAAGCAACTCATTCGTGATGGTTTAGAAGTGAATCCGCTGTATTACCGCGCCGATTCGGGCATCAAACGGCGTTTGCGTCTGTTTAAAAACCAGCACGCCTATATTAAAATTTATGAGAAATATGGTCAAACAAAGTCTTGATGGGGGGGATCTCTATGGACTATCAGCTTGGGATTCTGGGTGGCATGGGGCCACAAGCTACCTTAACTTTTTATCAGCGCATTTTGGCGCGGACTTCGGCGGAGTGTGATCAGGAACATATTCCGACTTTAATTTGGAGTGATACCCAGATTCCCGATCGTACTGCCGCGCTTTTAACCGGAAATGCCGAACAAGTCTACGAACGCCTACGTGACGGGATTTTTCTTCTGACGCGGGCAGAATGTTCTGTCATTGCCATTCCCTGTAACACATCGCACTATTTCGTCGAGCGTCTGCAATCTGAAACCGAAGTTCCGATTTTGAACATGATTCGTGAAACCGCGAAACGCTGTGCAGAACTTGGTTGGAAACGCGTTGGCATTTTGGCCACTGACGGGACCGTACAAATGGGACTCTACCAGAACGAATGCAAACGGCTTGGACTTGTATGTCTCACACCACCGGACGAAATCCAATCCCTTGTCATGTCCATTATCTACGATGAAATCAAACGCGGTGAAACGGGCAGTCGGGAGAAATTTGCGGAAATCGACCGTGTGTTACACGAGATGGGTTGTGATGGTGCCATTTTAG
>JAVVSI010000238.1:0-2441 GCA_036654315.1 Evtepia sp.
ACGGGATTCGCTTTTCTTCGAGAGGACTTAATGCTCTGTTAGGAGGTATTTTTATGACACCCGCATCCCAATGGATTTCTTACATACTATCCGGTGTCTCTGTGGGCGGACAATATGCCCTCATTGCCATCGGCTATACACTTGTATATGGCATTTTGCGCTTAATCAACTTCGCACATGGCGATATCTTCATGGTCGCCGGTCTGATCATGGTCTATGTTATGACTATCCCGAATTTCCCGATTTGGGCGGCAATTCTCATTGTTCTCGTCGCAACCGTTGTGATTGGCTTTCTCATTGAACGTATCGCATACAAGCCACTCCGTGCTGCACCGCGTATGTCCGTTATGATTTCCGCCATCGGCGTGAGCTACCTGCTCCAAAACGCCGCCTTTTACTTCACCGGCGGCCTCAATCAAAACTATCCAACGCTACCATGGATTTCCGACTCCATCCAAGTGTTCGGTGCCACAACAAAACGAGTCACCGTCATCACTCCCATTTTAACGATTTTACTTGTCATCGCGCTTGTCGCGCTCATCAAAAAAACAAAAATAGGTATGGCAATGCGTGCTGCCTCCCGAGACTTCGAAGCCGCTCAGCTTATGGGAATCAAGATTAACTCCGTCATCAGTATGACTTTTATCATCGGTTCCCTCCTTGCCGCTGTCGGCTCTCTGCTCTACTTCTCCAACTATACAGGCGTTGTCCCTGCCTCCGGTGCGATGCCGGGACTCAAAGCCTTTGTTGCGGCTGTATTCGGCGGGATCGGCTCCATTCCCGGCGCGGTTGTCGGTGCCTTTATTATCGGCATTTGCGAAAACATCATCAAAGGACTGGGCTGGACTACCTTTACCGATGCTTTTACCTTTGCCTTACTGATCGTCATTCTCTGTGTCAAACCCACCGGACTCTTCGGTGAAAAAGTCACAGACAAGGTTTAAGGGAGGGGGTTCTTATGAAAAAACAATCTAAATCATTGCTTTATGTCGGTTTGCTCTTGCTCTTTTTTGCATTCGTCATCATCGTAGAACACTTTTTCCCACACCATATTATCATCAGTGTGCTGAAAAAAAGTGCGGTTTATGCACTTGTAGTCGTGTCCATGAACCTCCTCAACGGCTTTACCGGTCTCTTCTCTTTGGGACAGGCGGGCTTCATGTTACTCGGCGCGTATGCTTACGCAATTTTGACCATTCCGACTTCTGCCCGAACCGCCGTCTATAAATATTTCGATGGCGGCATCATAAACTTTTCATTGCCCGAATTATTCGGCGGCGGTATGATCGGTACGACAATCGGTATGATTCTCGCCATTGTCATCGGTGGTCTGCTGGCGGCACTCTTTGCCTATCTCATTGGCCTGCCTGTGCTTCGTCTGAAAAGTGACTACCTCGCCATTGCAACCCTCGGCTTTGCCGAAATCATCCGTGCCGTATTCCAGTGGAATACGCTCGGACCGCTGACCAACGGATCCAATATGCTGAAAAGTTATCCCGTCTTTGCACACACTGCCACCTACTTCTTGGTGGTCGGTATCTGCATCGCCATCATCGTCCTCCTAATCAACTCTACATACGGTCGTGCATTTAAGGCAATCCGTGACGATGAAGTGGCCGCTGAGGCCATGGGCATCAATCTGGCACGTCATAAGATGCTTTCCTTTGTCATCAGCTCTTTTTTTGCCGGTTGCGGCGGCGCACTGCTCGCGATGTATCAGGGTACCATTCAGGCAAACCAGTTCAAAGCCGCTATGACCTATGAGTTATTGCTGATCGTTGTCATCGGTGGTATCGGTTCTATTACAGGTTCTGTCCTCGGTTCATTCCTCTTTGTCTTTTCTTCCGAATGGTGGCTACGCGGTTTGGATTCCGGCGTATTCCTCGGGATTCATGCGCCCGCTATTTTCCGCGGTGGCTTCCGACTCCTCGTGTTCTCTGTCATTATCATGATTTTCGTTCTCTTCTTCCGGCGCGGTATCATGGGTGACCATGAACTGTCCGATCTATTCAGGCGGAAGAAGAAAAAGGAGGTTTTAAAATGACAAATATTCTTCAGGTTGACAATATCACAATGCAGTTCGGTGGCGTCGTTGCAGTGGACAATCTCTCCCTTGAAGTCAAGGAGGGTGAAATCGTTTCCCTGATCGGTCCAAACGGTGCCGGGAAAACCACCGCCTTTAACGTCATTACGGGTGTCTACGCCCCAACAAACGGCGCAGTGATCTTTGAAGAACAACAAATCATTGAAAATCATCCACAAGGTAAAATGAAAACGCTCTATAAAGGTCAAAATATTGGGGTTTATTCTTCCGTACGCGCCCCACTACCCGATCAGATTACCAAACGCGGCATTGCACGCACATTCCAAAATATTCGCCTTTGGCCCAGTCAAACTGTTTTTGAAACTGTCCTCATTGCGAAGCATATGCGTCGTAACTC
>JAVVSI010000239.1:0-2406 GCA_036654315.1 Evtepia sp.
ATAGCTCAATTTCCCGATATGATATCACCTTTTCAATCGCAAGTCAAGATACAGACCCGACCTTTTCATGTTGGTCATGCCATTCGGCTCAGGCATAACTGCGACTTGATTCAAATAAACACAAATGATATAATCAGGCAAAAGAATGTAGAAAGTCGGTGTGCCTTTGAAAGAGAAGTTTGTACCGGGGGGGAGAAGCCCTATCCTAACGCTGTTGGGTACGGCAGTTATGTTGTTCATTTTGTTTTTGGTTGGTGTCCTTTTTTTGTCGTTGCAAAATACGAACGTGACTGACCTGTATTTGGGAGATACCGACTCGAAAAGCCAAGGTTGGCAGTATGAACTCTTATCTGAGGGGCAAGTGCAAGCGGTTGTCCCGCACTATGCCGACGAATATACGCAGATTTTTCCCGATGTACCGATTCAGGCAATTAAAATTACGCGCAGGATGACAGAAACGATCGCAGGGGCTACTTTGTGTATTGCGCCATTTCAAGGGCAGGCAGAAGTGTTTTTGGATCAGCAATTGCTCTATACGGATTTTGCTTATGCGGAGCGCGGAGAGAATGGGTATTTGTTGGTGGATGACGCGGATTTCAGACCCTTGAGTGATGAGGCAAGAGAGATCACACTGACATTGCCCGAACGATATACAGGATCCGAATTATCAATCATTACCTATTTCCCCGGCGGTCACGATATTGCTCATATACCCACATTTCCGCTTCTCAGCAACGGAGAACGACAAGCATCCGGCTATGTGATCGGTATGCTCATGCCTATGACTGTCATAATCATCAGTACTATCCTGCTCGTCGTTCTTGGCATAGTTTTTTTGATTGGGATGCGTGCGGATCGCCCCGACTTCACGATCTTACTAATGGTATTGTTTTATGTTCTCCTGCTTTTGGATACGGCGTCTTCCTCCATTTTTGGAATTTATAGCAGTGTCATTCACCAAATCAATCCACTCATGGTGCATGGGCTTTGCATCACGGTACTGTGTATCTATATTGCGATCAAGCTGACAGGCTGGCGTCGAGGAATTCTGTTTCTTGCGATCACAGGACAGGTCTTGATGGATGGCATCATTGTTGTCTACAGTTGGGTACAGGGCAATCAGTACGATCTCAATCAAAATGGAATCGCCATATTCTTGATGTTGACACTTACGATCCTATTGATTGTTTGTGAATATCATCGTCATCCTCAAAAAATCGGAACGTATTTCAATTTCAAATACGGACTGATTGTCTTTCTGACCTTTTTCATCCTGTGTCTCATACAATCGGCAAATTTCGACAATCTACCCATGTATTTCGGTGCAATATTCAGTGGCATCCGGCAGGGGAACTGTAAGGCCGCAGTGACACTCCTGACTTCTTTCTTTGCAGCACTGACCACTATGATGTTGATCCTTGCGTTTGTGCGCCGAATGATTGAAACGCAACGGATGCTCGATGTGCTGCAAACGCGCAGTGAGAGTGCAATGGCAAGCTATCGTATGATGCAAGTTGCCACAGAACAAACCCGCGCCGCACAGCATGAACTCAGGCATCATGTGTTGGCATTGGCGGGCATGATGAAGGAAGGGAAAACAGAACAGACCTTGCAGTATATTGCAACGCTGCAAAACAGTATCGAATCGCTTCCGACCGCAAAATACAGCGATAATTTTCTTGTCAATGTGGTAGTTGGAAACTATCTGGAACAGGCAAAGGCGCGTGGCATTTCGGTCAAGCACCATCTGTCCTTACCGATACAGATTGGCATAGAGGATAGCGACCTGTGTGTCTTGCTGACCAATATGCTGGAGAATGCACTGGAGGCCTGTGAGCAAGTACCGGAAGCCGCAAATAAATACATCTACATACAGGTTTGGAAAAATGATAAATTCCTATTTATTTCTTGCAGAAACAGCTACTACAATTGTATTGCACCGGACGGAACTTACAAATCCATGAAGTCGGATCACGGCTATCATGGCTACGGCTTACCCGCGATGCGTACCATCGCCGAAAAATATAACAGTATCATCAAAATAGAGTATACGCAGGATATGTTTTCAGTGAAAACCAATTTACAACTACCGGAATAGAGATCGCGTTTGAGTACCGATGCAAAAAAGCCCCTGCGTTTTGAACCTCAGTAGGGGCGGGCAGACCCCGCCCCTACTGTTATGGGGTGGTTTAAATTTATGATCACAAAAAATATTGATTCTCCGATACCAATTCGGCAACATTTCTACCATGACCACATCATTCGTAGCGAACGTAGGGGCGGGGTTTGCCCGCCCGAATCTGACGGCCAAGGTTGTTTTGGAACGTAGGGGCGGGGTTTGTCGGCCCGAATCTGACGGCCAAGGTTGTTTTGGAACGTAGGGGCGGGGTTTGTCGGCCCGAATCT
>JAVVSI010000240.1:0-1807 GCA_036654315.1 Evtepia sp.
GGCAGATGTCCGACGGATGGACGGTCAAAACGTGTGACGGCAGCTTGTCAGCTCACTTTGAGTTTACGGTTGCAATCACGGCGAGGGGACCGGTCATCCTGACGAATCCGGAATAGGAGAAACGATGGACTATCAAAAAGGTCAGTTGGTTCTTTCTAAAGCAGGCCGCGATCAGGGACTGTTTTTTGCGGTGCTCAGCACTGTGGGCGACAAAGCCCTAATTGCAAACGGCAAAGAGCGTCGGCTGGATAAGCCGAAGGCGAAAAAGCTGAAACACCTCGCCGCAACGAGAATAACAGTCAGCGAGGATGCGCTGACAACTGACAAACTGCTCAGAAAAGCGATTGCAGATTTGACTGCGTCGCTTGCCACGACCTAAGGAGGGTAGGAGCTTGTCTAAAGACGATGTAATCGAAGTAGAAGGTACCGTTATTGAAGCAATGCCCAATGCAATGTTCAAGGTAGAGCTCGCGAACGGACACCAGTTATTGGCTCACATTTCCGGCAAGCTGCGCATGAATTTTATTCGCATACTGCCCGGAGATAAAGTAACACTTGAGATGTCCCCTTATGACCTGTCAAAGGGACGCATCACATGGCGCTCCAAATAAGAGCGCAGCAATAAGGAGGTACCATTATGAAGGTAAAGCCTTCCGTGAAACCGATGTGCGAAAAGTGCAAGGTTATCAAACGCAAAGGTCGCGTTATGGTAATCTGCCCCAATCCGAAACACAAACAGCGTCAGGGCTAAGACGCAATATTTAAAATAGGAGGTGCAAGGAATTATGGCACGTATTGCCGGAGTAGACCTGCCCAAAGAGAAACGGGTTGAAGTTGGTCTGACTTATATCTATGGCATTGGCGGCAGCGCCGCAGCCGAGATCCTCAAAGAGACTAAAGTCAATCCCGATACCCGAATTAAAGATCTAACCGAAGACGAAGTCGCGCTGATGCGCGATTATATCGACAAGCATTTCACCGTGGAAGGCGACCTTCGTCGCAACACGGCGATGGACATCAAACGTCTTGTTGAGATTGGCTGCTATCGTGGCATCCGTCATCGCAAAGGTCTGCCTGTTCGTGGACAGCGCAGCAAGACGAACGCGCGTACCCGCAAGGGACCCAAGCGTACCGTCGCTAACAAGAAGAAGTAACCGGAGGAGGTAAAGACATGGCAACAAAAGCTAATACAGCCGGTGCCCGCAAAGCTGGCACACGCCGTAAACGCGAGCGCAAGAACATTGATCGTGGTCAGGCGCATATCCAGAGCACATTCAACAACACCATCGTCACCATTACCGACGTGCAGGGCAATGCCATCTCGTGGGCAAGCAGTGGCGGTCAGGGCTTCCGTGGTTCTCGCAAGAGCACTCCGTATGCAGCGCAGACCGCAGCAGAGATCGCCGCAAAAGGTGCAATGGAGCATGGCATGAAATCGGTGGAAGTTTTCGTCAAGGGACCCGGTCAAGGTCGCGAAGCCGCAATCCGCGCTTTGCAGTCCACCGGCCTGGAGGTAAACATGATCAAGGACGTTACCCCCATTCCCCACAACGGATGCCGCCCGCCGAAGCGTCGCCGCATTTAAGCTAAGGAGGAAGAAACACATGGCAAGATATACAGGCGCAGTTTGCCGCCAGTGCCGTCGTGAAGGACAGAAGCTCTTTTTGAAGGGCGAGCGTTGCTTCTCAGACAAATGTGCACTCACCCGCAGAAACTTTGCTCCCGGTCAGCACGGTCAGGCGCGCAAAAAAGTTTCCGAGTACGGTATTCAGCTGCGTGCAAAACAAAAGGCAAAGAAATATTATGG
>JAVVSI010000240.1:1817-2400 GCA_036654315.1 Evtepia sp.
CGTTCTCGAAAGCCAGTTCCGCAACTACTTTGTGCTTGCGGAGCGTCAGACCGGTATGACCGGTGAAAATCTGCTTAGGATCCTTGAAAGCAGACTGGATAACGTTGTTTACCGTGCAGGCTTTGCAATGAGCCGTGCAGAGGCAAGACAGCTTGTTCTCCATCGTCATTTTACGGTCAACGGTCAAATTGTGAACATCGCATCGTTCCTGTGCAAAGCAGGCGATGTGGTCGAACTTCGTACCCGCGAGTGTGAAAAGATTAAAGAGAGCGTCGAGAAAAACGCCAGCCACCCGACTCCGGTCTGGATGACTGCCGATAAAGACAACTATAAGGCGACCATTACCCGTCTGCCGGATCGTGCTGAAATCGACTTTGATGTCGCAGAGCATCTCATCGTTGAGCTTTACTCCAAATAACCCCAAAAGTAGCATAGGGAATGCGAATAGCTTGCAAAGGTTGCTGACATACCTTTGCATATGAAGGAGGGTTTTAACATGATAGAGATCGAAAGACCGAGAATAGATACCGCCACCCTCAGTGCTGACGGTCGCTACGGCAAGTTCGTTGTGGAACCTCTTGAG
>JAVVSI010000241.1:0-2396 GCA_036654315.1 Evtepia sp.
GTCATTATGGCCGATAGTCGTCCGGATATTGGCTCGACCCTGATTGTCTCTCTTCCCATTCAGGAACCGAAAGAACTCAATCTCCGGAGCGAGGATGCAAAGTTCGATTTTTCTGCTCTGCCCCCTGTTCTGGCCGGTTTGTCCGATGCACTCCCATGGCAAGCGTTCCTTCCACTTTTGCGCAATCCCTAAACACGAAAAAAAGATCAGCGATGATTTTCATGAAATCCCCTTGAATGTTCTCCAAAATTTGATACAATAGCGTAGTTGATTCATTTCGACTAATTTGGCGAGCATTCGATTTTACGGAATGCCCACGGAAACAGGTGAAACCATGAAAAAAAACAGAGTCCTTGGCATTGCGTACATCGCACTCGCAACCCTGATCTTTAGCACCATGGAAGTCATGCTCAAGCAAGTTGGCGGTGTCTTTGCTCCGATGCAAATCACCGTCGAACGCTTTTTTATCGGCGGCCTTTGCTTACTGCCCCTTGCACTCCATGAACTGAAAAAACGTAATATTAAATTCTCTTGGCAAAACCTCCGCTACTTTGCCTTGACGGGTCTGCTCTGCGTTCCGCTCAGTATGGTTCTCTATCAACTCTCGATCTCCTATGGAAAAGCAGGCGTTGTTGCCGTTTTGTTCAGCGGTAACCCTATTTTCGTCACCATTCTTGCCGCGCTTCTCTTACACGAACATATCTACTGGAATAATATTATGGCACTGGCTCTTGAAATATTCGGAATCCTTGCAATTTTGAATCCCTTTTCTGCCAATACGCAAATAAACCCTATCAGCGTCATTTTGGTGATTTGCAGTGCCTTGCTCTTTGCCCTCTACAGTATCCTCGGTAAACGAAAGACTCAAAAATGCGGGAGTATCGTTGTCACCTGTGGAAGCTTTCTATTCGGATCGATGGAGCTGTTTGTTTTATTACTCTTGGGTCATTTTGCGCCCGTTATCAGTGTTTATAAAACAGTAGGGCTTTCTATTTTCTGCGATGTCCCGTTCTTCTCGGGTTTTTCAATGCAAACAATCCCTTTTTTCCTCTTCATCTGTGTGGTCAACAGTGCCGCCGGTTACGTCTTTCATATGCTGGCTATGGAAACCACAAATGCCAACACAGCAAATCTGGTTTTCTTCTTCAAACCCATTATCGCCCCCATCATTGCCCTCATTGTCCTGCATGAAGCCATTACCTCTAATATGGTCATTGGCATCCTCTTTTTCCTCTGCGGTAGCCTTTCGGGTATTATACCTACCATGCTCCGTACAAAGAAAGAAGAAGCTTTACAGCGCGCATAAACAACAAAGCCCATCGAATTTTTGTTCGATGGGCTTTGTTCATGATCATTGAGAAAATGGCACGTCATACTTTTTCGTGCTTAATACAACGTCTGCCTTCTCGATTCCATAGTGAGAAGCATTTGGAACAGCTGACGCAAGGAGAATCTTCCCCGCTTTTCAGATGTGCAACCAAATCCGGTTGGCAAATAAAGGGTCGACACAGCGCAACATAGTCAATACCGGCATCCAACACGGTGTCAATATCTGCCTGTGTCCGAATGCCTCCGACCAAAATCAAAGGTATGTTCACTGCCGCTCTCACTTTTTTGGCACGCTCCAGATAGAAAATATGCGGATTTTTTCTTCCGACTGTCACGAAATCAAAGCCGGACAATTCGATGGCATCCAAACCCTCTGCCTCGTACTGTTTGCAGAAATAGATCAAGTCCTCTTCATAGGCGGCATCCGCCTCTCCCGCACAGTTGGAATTGATTTTCACCAAGAGAGGATAGTCTTTCCCCAGTGCTTCCCGCAATGCACGAATGAATTTTCTGACAATACGGAATCTATTTTCTGCTGATCCGCCGTATTCGTCTGTACGATGGTTGAAATTCGGATCCAAGAACTGGCTCAACAGGTACGAATGCGCACAATGAAGCTGAACACCGTCAAAGCCCATTTTCTGACCGCGTACCGCTGCCGCCACATAGTCGGCACAGAGTCGATCCATATCTTCCTCGTTAATTTCATGGGAGATCAGTCCGTTTGGTGCTGTCATGCCACCGGTAGGCGCAAAAGGTACCCCACCCACAACTTCCGGAATATATGTATTTAAGCCTGCGTGGTTAATTTGCAAAATGAGTTTGCCGCCATTTTTGTGGACAGCATCCAAAACAGTTTGCTGGCTTGCGTAGTGTTCTTCATTACAAAAGCCAATCTGTGCAGCAGTCGCACGACCCTCCGGTGAGACATAGGTGTGACCATTGATAATCAGACCGACACCACTTTTGGCAACTTCTCCGTAAAGCTTTACTTGTGCCTCACAAGCGTTTCCGTCATCCTTTGCAAATGGATCCTGCGTTGCAGCGCGGATGATTCTGTTGTCCAA
>JAVVSI010000242.1:0-2374 GCA_036654315.1 Evtepia sp.
CATAATGGAGTATTCGACTTGGGTTAACTTGACGATTACGCCGTTTTTTTCCAAAGTACGCCGTCTGGTATTGAGGGTGAACGGTGGTTGTTTTACCTCCTCGTCATCAAGATTTTCCCCCCCGGTGCGGCGGTAAAGCGCATCAATACGAGCGGTAAGCTCGGCAGGAGAAAACGGTTTTGTCACATAGTCATCGGCACCCGTCATAAATCCCGTGACTTTGTCCATCTCTTGCGTTCTTGCGGTGAGCATGATGATACCGATTTTGGAGTTGCCTGCACGGATACGTCGGCAGACTTCAAAGCCATCCATGTCGGGGAGCATGATATCCAAAAGGGCAACGCGGGTATCGGGATTTTGTCGGAGTTGTTCCAAGGCATCTTCGCCGGTTGCGGCTTCGATTGGTTCGTAGCCTGCACGTTTTAGGTTAATCACGACAAAGCTTCTGATATTGGCCTCATCTTCCAGCACCAGTATTTTTTTCATAAAATCAATCCCCTCTCTTGCGATAGACGCTACTTTCCTGACCAGCCGCTGTCAATCAGATGAAAGCGTGCAGTTAATGTTTCTGCATCCAGACCGCAGTCCCAGGTGGAAGGCAGAAATTCAGCGGCATAAATTGTTTCGCTGTCCGACCAAAGCAGGAAGCGATGTTCCAATTGAGATCTTGTAACGCGTGTACTTCCGGTCAAACGATAAATGGTCAAAAATGGGCTTGGTGTATGAATACCGTCCCAGTAAGAAAAAGAGACAGCACGTTCTCCCATTGCGGAATTTTCTTGTCTGCTTAGGGTGACGACATTCGTCCATGATTCGGGGAAAACCAAATACCAGCGATCGGAGTTATTGTGATATGTTGTTTGGCGGAGTGAGGGGATGCCGTTTACATCATACTGCATCCAACGAATCTGCCAAAAGCTCTCCGGCGTGGAGAGTGGGGTAGGGATCGTTTGCGTCAAAGGAATTTCGGTGATACCATCCTTGTCGATATCACAGGGTTCTACGCTTGTAAAATAGCGAATGGTATCGGTGCTTTGTGCGGTTTCGGGCTTGAGGGATAGGTTCACGAGGTTGCCATGCATGACGTAAAACAAATCTGTAATACGCCCATTTTCTCCAAAGCCGGAGGTGACAAATAGCGCAGGTATTTTGTCACGCAGGAATCCTTTTTGTACAACGATGGGTTCCACAGCACCCAAAGACAAGGGGGCAGAACCGCGCAACTCCATCACATCGTTCGCAGCTGCATAAAATTCGACACGATTGAGTGTAGGGTTGGAAGGATCCATTTGAATGAAGAAAATCTCATCTTTTTTGTCTTGGTTCAAATCTGCAGACAGATAAGACGTATATCCGCTTCGCATAACCTCATCGACCTGATTTACAGAAACGCTGTAGGCAACGAGGGTGTGAATCCCGGTACCGACTTTCCAACTCACGATAATTTCAAAATCGCTTGTGCCGGTTAAATCACGGTAGTCAATGGATTCGATTTCCGTTGCGGCACCCTCAATTTTTGCGAACAGCTCATATTCGCCGGAACGCCCCTGATAAAAGACACAAATTTTGAGTGGCTTTTCGGCTGTGGGATCACGGAAAAATGCGATGGCTTCCTGATGGTTGTCATTATTCAGATCGACCAATTGGATTGTCTGCGTATTACTTCCGACTTGAGGTGCGATATATTCGGCACTGCCTTTGACTTCGTTAATCTTTGACTGTAAGTTAACATAAATGTCAGAAGGTGTGGGCAGAGAATAAAGCTCGTCAGCGGTACGGAAGTAGCAACCGGAGAGCGCGAAAAGGCAAGCGGTCAGGAAAAGAACAGAAAAAAAAGACTTCTTCAAAACAGCTCTCCTTTCACATTTTAATGAGCAGAACCATCATAGCACAGATTGACTCATTTTCCAAGATAAAAAAAGACTTGTCAAATGATTCAATATGGTGTATAATGCGACTTACGGTAAAAGAAAACGCCGGTGTGATGGAATGGCAGACATGCCTGACTCAAAATCAGGTGTCGCGAGACGTGTCGGTTCGACCCCGACCACCGGTACCAAATCTATGTCGTCCGAACCTATCTCTCATCGGGGATGGGTTCGGATGACTGTTTTTTCTACGTGTTGATGTTACAAAGCAGGAGTAAGGAGGATTTCATATGAGTGTATATATATTACTGCACGACCGGACAGCCCTTGATCGTGTTGTTCGGAGCGATTGCAGTATCTTGTGGAATTCGACGCACTCTTGCAGGTATACAGTGCGTAAATAAGCAGAAATGTGGTTGCATTTGCAGCCTTATGTTTCTTGCCCTTTTTCCATGAAAATTGATATTGCCGGCCACGGACAACGATACCTTGTCCGTGGCCTTATT
>JAVVSI010000243.1:0-2366 GCA_036654315.1 Evtepia sp.
TGTATAGTCCGGCCCTCTCTAGCCTTGTCGTTGCCGACTCCGCCATTTCCAAGTTGACCCCAGTCATTTCTGCCCCAAGCCCAGAGGGTGCCATCCGTTTTGATTGCCATTGTATAGCCTATGCCTGCGCTGACAGCGGCAACATTTTTCATCACTTGCACCGGGAAAAGGCGATCTTCGGTCGTGCCATCGCCCAGTTCACCACACTCGTTGTCTCCCCACGCCCAGAGGGTGCCGTCTGCTTCGATTGCCACTGTGTGGATATATCCCGCGCTCACGGTGTTGGTCTGTCCCGCCTTGCCCATATCGCTTGCTCCCGCGGTGACGGGGAACAGGGCGAGGATCAGGGTCAGGGCGCAAAGTACGCTGAGTAGTCTCTTTTTCATCTGATTTTCCTCCACTTTTCATTTCGCATTTTTCGATTGACAGGATGCGCACTTGTTTGCAAATTTTTTCTCCTTTTCACACTTATCATTTTCTACCGCCGCAAAAGCTGTCCCAGTGTCATGGCCTCACCTCCTCTCTGTTGCAAATCGCATTATTTGCCTCGCATCATTTTTTGGAGAGCGGCACGGGTCTCGTCCAGATGGGGCACCACCTCTTGGGAATAACTGGAGATCGGCTCCACTCGTTTGTACGCATTGTTGACCCGATTGTACTCTGCTTCGGTGCAGGGCTCTTCGCCATGCCAGTAGGCTTCTTCTTGCATGATGCGCTCCCCGTCCCAATCACTATCTACCATTGACACGCCCTCGTGGTGGGTCAGAAATCCATAGAGATAAAATGTCATATCGGTATATCCAATGGTCAGGATTCCATATTCGCCGGTGTCCTTTGCTTGCACCAAGGTGATTTCATCCACGAGAGTGTAATCACCCGTATTGGCTGGGGCGCCCCAGCCAAAATCCAGCTCGGTCAAATTACCGTTTTGCCATTTATAAACCTTGCAAGTCGGGTGTTCGACCCCACAAGCGACCAACTCCTCAACGCCGTCACCGTTGAGATCAATCAGGCGGGTATAGCCCCAGTTTATAAGCGTATCTTCGCCATAGTCACCGGTAACCACGCAGTCCAGCTTGTTCTCCATCGCAACCGCCATCTGCTGCCTGTCCGTGTGTGGAGGACAGTCCACCGTCGGAGCGTTGCCGCTGCTGCGCAGTGCACAATAGTTGTTCAGACCCGCCACCATTTCGCGTAGGCTACAGGACTGAGCAACCACCTCCGGCAAGCCGGGGCCGTCATGGGGGATGATTTCCCGCTCCGGTTCTGGCTCGGAGGGAGCCTCTTGTAGGGCACTGAACTCGTCTAGTGTGTATACGGTTTCCACATCATTTTCTATCACATGCATCAGCTCGGTCTCATAGTCCAGATATTCGTGCCAGCTCTCGGTTTCCCTCACTGTCCCATGCTCAAATACATAGGAACTCCCACCATGGTCTGCCGCGCCGCCTGACCCGCTTCTGTCCAGCGTGACAATGCCGGTTTCTGTATCCTCATCAAGATCTATGTAATCCCGCGCAACATCCTCGTATTCCACCAGGCGCGTAACGGCACCGTCTTGCCAACCAAAAACAGAATAGGAATTGCCGCCATTTCTCTCGCCCCAAATGCTTCCGTTGGTCAAAAGAAGGTAGGGGCTCCCCCCTCCGTCCAGATCGCAGAGGACTGCATAGCTACGAGAGGTCTCATAAAAAGCGTCATAGCCCTGAATCACAAACGGCTGATCCCATAAAATTGTACGCTCCATCTGTTCCTCGTCCACCAGAGAAAGCACAGTATCCGAGCCATAGACCGGAATCAATCCGGCGATGCCGTCTGCCAAAAACTGGGCATAGCCATTTGCTTGCTTCACAGACAGCTTGCACTTGCTCACATCACCATAGTACGGGATGTCGCCTAACGCTTTTTGCACAGCAAGCGCCTCCGCTTTTTCATCCTCCGTTTTCTTCATTTCCTTCAGTCTCACCGAGAGCTTTTCGTCGCCGGTGGCATCCACGCCCTGCTGCAATGCCTCCATCGCCTTGTCAAACTCTTCCATTTTGATGTAGGTATCCGCCAGACCGCTGTACGCTTCGGTGCGTTTGGGTTTGGTCTCGATGGCGGCGGTAAAGGCGAGGATTGCCTCCTCACAGTTGCCGTCCGCCAGATATTGGGTGCCCGATGCACATTGCGCGTCATAGGTCTCTGCTTTTCCCCCGCAGGCGGTGAGGGTCAGGATCATCAGCAGCGCCATCACGCCGGAAAATAGTTGTTTCATCCTCTTTCTCCTCTCTTTTCTCCCTGTAGCTGGGCTTCTTCCAGTTGTGGCAAGCACGTCTGGTTGCGGTTTCTCCGCGCTTTTTCAGTACATTTTACCCATTATATCA
>JAVVSI010000244.1:0-2355 GCA_036654315.1 Evtepia sp.
AGTCATCGAATCTCCGCGCGCAATTGGACCTGTCAGTGACTGTGCAAAGCCTTGTCGCGCAATGTTTTTCAGATTCCCTTCGATCAAAGGATAAAGAGCTGTGATGGCTTGGTTTTCGTGAAGTCCCATAGACGTGAAATAGGACACACCGATATCCAACAACGATAAAGTCAGATTCGACACAAAAACATTCGCCAGATGATACGTGGCAGCATCCTCAAGCCTGCGAATAAAATAAGGATTGCCTAATTGTTTCATCAAGGTCAGGATAGGAGGATTCTGTGTGCAACAGAGATCTGCTCCCTCCAAAGAGAAATTTACGGTTTCCAGTTCTGTTATTGGTATGCTTTTATTGGAAAATGCAAAAATTGGGTGGACAGAATAGACGCAAGCACCGGATTGCTTGCTGTGACACAAAATGCTTGATTGTAACGAGCCGCTTGCGTGACAGACCGTCTTATTGGTCATATCAAACGCAGCGAATTGCTTGTCTATGCTTGCAATGAGATTGTCGGGTGTTGTAATGAACACAATATTACTATCGTGTACGAGATCTTGAATGTTGTTATAATAATTTGTTTTTGTTGCTACTGATGCTTCTTGCGTTGTGCAAGGGTTTTTTCCATAAAAGCCACTGACTTGGATGCCCTTGTGGGTAAAGTAGCGTCCCAAATTGACGCCTGCCTTCCCGGGTCCAATGAATCCAACTTTTATTATAGTACCACCTTCATTACATAATGGTACAACATCCTACATTCAATCCCATTCCAGCATAGATATGAGTTGAGTTACGAATCCTTTTGCTATTCTTTTCCTGTGATACAAGGTGCAGCTCTAATCTGATACCGCCCAGAGGAGATCGTACCACACATTCTACCCTTTTACAATATATTTTTTCTACCTCAAACAAAAAATTAGCTTCCATTTTTTCAGTATTTATGATACAATGTGAATCATTGTAGATACAGGGGAGCTTGTGGACAGGCTGAGAGGAAGTGATGAACTTCGACCCTTTCAACCTGATTTGGGTAATACCAACGTAGGAAGTAACTGATCATTGCTTTTGAGCGAGGAATGCCTTTTCGGTATTGCTCGCTTTTTTGATACTGAATAATTTTTGAAGGAGATCCCAACTATGAATTGGTCAACGCAAATGCAAGCTGCAAAGCAAGGCATCTTAACACCTCAAATGCAGGTGGTTGCAGAAAAAGAACAGATCGAACCTAACAAATTGATGCAATTGGTTGCCTGTGGTCAGGTCGCCATTCCGGCGAATAAAAACCATACTGCACTCTCCCCCGAAGGAATCGGCAAAAATATGAAAACCAAAATCAATGTCAATCTCGGTATCTCCGGCGATTGTAACAATTATGATGTCGAAATGCAAAAAGTCGATATGGCTTTGAAATTCGGTGCCGAAGCCATTATGGATCTGAGTAATTACGGGAAAACAAACACATTCCGTCGTGAATTGATTCAAAAATCGCCCGCTATGATCGGCACAGTCCCTATGTACGATGCCATTGGTTATCTCGAAAAAGATCTCCTCGATATCACCGCCGAGGACTTCCTGCGTGTCGTACGCGCACACGCGGAAGAGGGTGTGGACTTTATGACCATTCACGCCGGAATCAATCGACGCACTGTCGAAGCCTTCCGCAGAGAGGGACGAAAAATGAATATCGTTTCCCGTGGCGGTTCCCTCCTCTTTGCCTGGATGACAATGACAAAGAACGAAAACCCGTTTTTTGAACACTATGATGAAGTACTCGCCATCCTGCACGAATATGATGTTACCATCAGCCTCGGTGATGCACTCCGACCGGGTTGTCTCGATGACAGCACCGATGCAGGACAAATCAGCGAATTGATCGAGCTTGGCAATCTGACACAACGTGCATGGGATCATGATGTCCAAGTTATGGTAGAGGGTCCCGGACATATGGCCATGAATGAAATCGCCGCCAATATGATCTTGGAAAAAAGGCTTTGCCATAATGCACCCTTCTATGTTCTGGGCCCGCTTGTCACCGATATCGCACCCGGATATGACCACATCACTTCCGCAATCGGTGGTGCTATCGCTGCCGCAAACGGTGCCGATTTCCTCTGCTATGTGACACCTGCCGAACATCTGAGACTCCCCGACCTCTCCGATGTCAAAGAGGGTATCATCGCAAGTAAAATCGCCGCACACGCCGCCGATATCGCAAAAGGTCTGCCCAATGCCCGCGATATTGACAATCGAATGGCTCAGGCAAGACACAATATTGATTGGGATGAAATGTTCCGCTGTGCCAGTGATCCCGAAAAAGCAAAAGAATATTTCGAAAGTACCCCACCCGCAGATCGACA
>JAVVSI010000245.1:0-2348 GCA_036654315.1 Evtepia sp.
CATCCCCCACAGCACCCTACGCGCCGCTTTCGTCTCCGCACTGTAACGGATCACTGTACTATGCTTCATTGTGCAACGCTCTCCTCTCGCTTTTTTTGATATTCCTCAAGCAATGCAATTGCCGTTTGTAAGGTTTTTGCGCGATTGCCCCAATGCGGCATTTTACGGATCAATTCGCAATCATCCTTTAAATCGTTCAGCTCTCGAATTGTCTGTGCAATGTGACTGCTTGATTCCGGCATTGTCGTTGTAAGCCGCTCGTTGTTTTGTGTTTTTTTCTCCTTGGCTTGCTTGATCGACACGCCGCCGCGTTCTTTGTAGTCTACAAACGCTGTTTCTTGTGCTTCTTTTGACAAACCCGAAAGTTCGTAGGCTGTTGAGAGCTTGACTTTTCCGGCTTTGAGTTCCTCTTTGAACGCATCCGAAAGATGATTTGTAATTGCCTCGGCTCTCCCGATTTGTGTCGGTGATGTGTGCAGGACTTGTGCAATCAGATCACGCATACGACCCGGCAATTTTTCCGTTTCATTCATCTTTTCCAATACCGCGCGTAAGCGGCTCGCCTCTTCTACCTTGTCCCATGCTGTTTTAGTACGCTGTGAATTTGTAACGATCAACAACAGCTCTTCCCGAATTGCCTGTGCATCTTCCGCCGTTTTTTCGATTCCGCAAGGCACGAACTCATATTCCGTTTTCCCCTCACTTACAAGTGCAAGGGATGCAAGACGGCGGCGGTGGCCTGAGATCACCTTGTACTTCCCGCCCTCCACCGCAACAACGGTCAGATTTTGCATGACTTTCCCTGCGAGTTCAATGGCTGTTTTCAGTTCGTCGATCTCCTCCATGGAGTAGAAATTGTTTTTCGACGGCTCAAGATCGTAGACACTCAGCATCGTGATCCGCTCGCTCGTTTTTGGTTTGTCCGTGTTACCTGCGCGTGAAGTCTCGCTCAAAAGTTCGTTCAGATTAAATTTGCCCATGTGATCCCTACTCTCTTGTGTCCGAATCGGACAACTTTTGTGTGTCCAAAAACTCTTGTACAAAAGCAACATAATCAATCGCCGCGCCGCTTTTACGGCTGTACTTTGGAATTGGTGATCTCGCAAATGTGCTTTCCGTTACCTTTTCCGAATAACGAATGTGCGTATCAAAGACATGGTAGGCACTCTGATTTTTGAGCCATGCTTCTCCTTGTTTGTCTGCATCCGTCCGTTGAAAACACGTCACAAGACAACCGGCAAGGCGTAAGCTTGGATTGAGGTCATCTCTTGTGTTTTCTATTTGCTCTATTAGTTCCGAAAGTCCATCAAAGGCGTATTCATCAATCTTGATTGGGATAATTACCTCGTTCGATGCGACCAGTGCGTTGATGGTAGCGATATTGATATCCGGCGCATTGTCTATGATGCAGTAATCGTAGTCACCGGACACGGCAGCCAGTGCGGTGTGCAGGCGTGTTTGTTGTGGTCTGGTGCTGTCCATCATGACCTGCAAATTCGCTTTGATCAAGGTCATATTCGCCGGTAATACATCAATATTTTCATAGCAAGTTTGACGTATCACTTCATGTGCATTGATTCGTCTCTCCGTTAAAATATCCGCAATGCTTTTTTGTTCATAGCTATGCACGTCGAATGTTTTTGAGGTATTTCCCTGTTTGTCGTTGTCAACGAGCAGGATCTTTTTGTTGTGAAATACGGCTAAAATATATGCCATCGCAATTGCGCTGACTGTTTTTGCCACGCCGCCTTTCAAATTGATGATCGAAAGTGTTTTCATTGCCGTTTTCTCCTTAATTTCAGATAAATTGACCAGCCTGTAAAGTCGTTGTGTTTGTAAATAACGCCATAATCATCTTCTATCGGAGTCCAACCCGGGTATTGTTTTTCCCAGAACTCACGTCCCGGGCGTTCTTTGGCGAGACGTTCCACGGTTTTTTTCGTATAGCGACTGTCGTTTGCACGGCTGTGAGGTCTTTTGAGGTTACGAGAAGATGACCAGCGTTTCTTCCCATGTGGGTTTCTGGTCAGATATGTACAGAGTGCGCCGATTCCCGATGCACCCGGTTGCAGCCTGTCCGCATTTACAAACCCGATTTGTGTATTTTGATCTTCACCTTTTTTCTTTGGCTTACTCCACAGGCTTTCCACTGTGTCCCGATCCGGGCCACCATTCATAATGATGTGGTGGTGGGCACGCGTCAATTCCTCCTCATCCTCTGTGCTGTACGCCGTCACAAGGATGTATTTAAGAGCCGGTAAGCCCTCCTTCTTCCTGCGATATGCCACCCGTCTTAGAAAATTGGACACTTCTTTTTCCGCATCCTCAATCGTTTCCGGCAGATGCGC
>JAVVSI010000246.1:0-1700 GCA_036654315.1 Evtepia sp.
GACTACCACATCCGCTAGACCACCGTCGCCCATCCAAGCCATCTAGCGGACGTTTGTGTTGGAATCATTATATGTCAGGGATGGATTGGGCTGGCTGGCCGCCAAATTAGACCTACTCACTGCAAGTGAGGATTATTGCGAAAAAGAGGACACCAGGGTATGAGCATTGTAAACTCGCGTTTGAGTGCGCTTTCGTCTGACAAAGAGAAATCATTGTATCTCGCTAAAATCAGAGCAAACAAGGACGAGTCAATCAAAATAGGAGAGAGCCTGTTCAAAGCGCCGAGCGTTGAGCCGGAGGTTGCTGCTTCGTGGGTTGCGTCGCGCAATGCCGGCGTCGATCCGTATGCTTCGACAAATTCCGAGGGAATCGATTACGAAGAGCTGTCGAAGCGGCTGTCTGAAAACGCTGATACCATCGCGGTGGTGGATGAGGTCATAGAGTCCTTTCGCGGCGTTTTAAGAAAAGTGGTTACGTCGGTGTTCTACGCCGATAGCGAAGGTGTGGTTCTTTATTTGCTCGAAGGCGATGTCTCCAACGATAATTACCGGCAGTTCGGTACGCGCGTTGGCGGCTTGTGGCGAGAAGACGTTACGGGCACTTCCGCCGTTTCCCTGTGCGTTAAACATCAAGATATTGTTCAGTTGATGGGACCGGAGCACTACCGCGTTGTCATGCAGGATCATCTGACCACGGCTGTTCCTATTCGTGATGGCGAGGGGAAGTTTATCGGCGTATTGGCGATGACCACGTTGCATAACAAAGTTGGCACGGGTCTTTCCTACGTTCAGCCCTACATGCTCGGGTTGTCTATGGCGTTGGCTTCTTCTATCGAGGGGACAATACGACTAAAAACCGAATCGTTGGACATGGCAACCGAAAAAGAAAAGAAAGAACGGCCTTTCAACGATCTCCGCGAAAGTGTTTGGAGCTTGCCGGGATTCGACGATTTCGTAGGATTGAGCACTTCTCTTTCGAATGCGAAAAAGCTTGCGAAACAAGCAGCTGCCACAGGAATGAATGTTCTGATCAGCGGCGAAATGGGTGTGGGGAAACTCATGCTTGCCAAGGTCATCGCGGCGGAGCGGGGGGTAAATCCCGAATCTCTTATGATGCTGTCATTTTCGGGTATTCCCGAATCCATCCTTGAGGAGGAAGTTTTCGGCAAGGAGAGTTTGGGGGGAGGCGCTGAAAAAATCGGTATCCTCGAGTTAGCGAAGGACGGCGTGCTCATCATTCCTGATGTTGGCGATATTCCCGCAAGGATCCAGCATGCACTTCTGAACGCGATAGAGGAGCGGTCGTTTTGCCGGGTCGGGGGATCTGCTCGTGTGCCATTAGGGTCACCTCAGATTGTTTCAACATCTGAGATCGATTTGCTAGAACTCGTCAGATCCGGCAAGCTCAGAAGTGACTTGGCCATCACGCTCTCGTCGGTTTTGATTTCGATTCCGCCGCTGCGTGAAAGGCGTGATGATGAGCGCATGCTGATCGGCTACCTGATAAAACGGGAAAGCGAGCGGCTTGGAGTTGCTCCGCCTCGTCTCACGTCCCGCGCCATGCAGGTTTTACTTGCAGCGCAGCTTCCGGGCAACGTGCGCCAATTGCGAAACATCTTGCAATACGCAATCGTTGTTTCGGAGAAGCGGACGATCGAAGTGGAAGACTTTCCGCTCAGCATAGAGGAGGGCTCGTCCGG
>JAVVSI010000246.1:1710-2338 GCA_036654315.1 Evtepia sp.
GATGGAAGCCGAGTGCTCACCCTGAAAGAGGCCGAACAAAAGGCAATAGGGCACGCCCTCGAATTTACAAACGGAAACATTCGCGAAGCGGGGCGGGTTTTGGGTATAAGCAGGTCCACGCTTTATAGGAAAATGGAAAAATACCGGATTGCCTGCAAATAAGTGTGAATTCAATGGAGTAACTGTGTAATTTGAATTGAACGTTAGTATGCTGTTTTGGCGTGGTTTCCCACAATTGAACATGTAGCAAAATAGGACATATTAGTAACGTTGAAATATGTCTTATTATGGGACACGCTTTCTGCCTCCCTTTGTCGGTAGTAGACCGAATAGGGAACAAATGTGCAATTTCTAATCTCTCTATAATCAAACTCGCTATTGGATAGCTGATTCGAATGGGAGCAATCCCACCGAATTAAAGCAAACCATATGACAAGGAGAGAGGAGAATCTGTATGAGCGAGCCCATCAAGATCAAGGACAAAACGGTCCTCAAGGGTCTTGGCTTCGACAGTTTCGGACAAGGGTCGAATTCCTGCGAAGTTGACGTTCTCGACGGAAAGATCGTACGTACGCGCCCGTTCCACTACAACTACAGGAATGCCTACGACACCATGGAAAAGAATCCT
>JAVVSI010000247.1:0-1541 GCA_036654315.1 Evtepia sp.
CCCAGCAAGACGAAATCAGCCAGAACCGTCATAGCGATACGACTGTCGTATCGCTCAACGATGCTTCCGATTTCGAACTGCCGACGGCTCCCACCATTGAGCAGAGTAAACGTCCAACCGGGTGGAATCACGAGTCCTTCTAAAGCGTCTCGCCGTACATTTCGCACAATTTTTGTCGCATTCACCAAGTTTCGCACCATTTCGGGATCGTCCGGGTCCCATAGATCAATGCCGTCGGGCGGTTGGAGCATAGGCAATCCTGCAAGGTCGCGTTCGACGCCGATCCCCTCAATTTCCTGCATTCGTTTTTTGAAGTACCAGTCCCGATATGCGTTTCTGAGGATAGAACGTCCTTCGGGGTTTTGTTTTTTACTTTTGGTTGTGAAGTGCAGTGCTTTTTCGAGTGGGATGGTACGAATGGAAAAGTCGGGTGGTGCCATCTGTGACATAGCGATTAGTTCGTCATCTTCGTCATAAACCCACTGCCAAAGCGTATCCTGCGCACGAATGGGGAGTTTTTTCCATCCAATCAGGCCATCATTATATTGACTTTTGCCCTCCGGCTTCTGTCCCATACGGCGTTTGTAGCATATTTCGTGATAACTCCAACCGTAGATCAAGAAAGACATGATTTCACTGATTGTATCTTGCCATGACTGCTGCATATCGTTCATGCACTGTTTTACAAATTCTGCCGCGTTTGTATCGGCTTCTGTTGTTCCACCCGGTTTGATGTACCAGTCGGCCTGACGCAGGAGCATTTCAACGGCGAAGAGCATAGCGCCGACTACGCTATCACTTTCGGACATTTCCTTAAAAACTTCCACACCACGTTTTCCACGCAGGGAGGGTTCATATTCTTCAAAAAACACGCCGGAATATTTTGATTGTCCGATTCGACCGTATTCTTTCATAGTGTCATAATTTTGCACTGTAAATCTCCCTTCTGTGAAAAAAGTGATGTTCAGATCCATGGGGAGTGTCGGTCTGATTCGGTTTCCGATATAGAGCAGGCCGTTGCGCCGAGGGTCAATTCATCGAAAGCGGTTGCGCTGCTATCCACCATATCTTTGAACTTTGATTCAGGAAAACTTTCCAATTGGGAAAAATACACTTCATTCCATGGTGCAAGCAGGATATCCACATGGCCCATTTCACTGCCACGTACCCCAAGCCATTGGGCAGAAAACGGTTCTGCGCGTGTTTCCTTACTTCCGGTCTCGCGTCTGATTGAGATAGAAAACCCTTGTAGGAGCTTCATGTACTGTTCTGCCTGTGCCTTACCTGCCTGCCCGGGGTCTTGGTTCAATCGAATTTTAACGCGTTTGTATATGGCTTTATCTGATTTTGCGGTATTGAGAATTGCGGCCTGCACATCCGCCGCATTCAAACGCTGATTGAAAACGTCGGCAACGACGAATCGGCCATTACGACGCTTCCCCATAAGGATCCCCGCCGTGTATGCGGGACCATCCTGTGGTCTTATGTCTTTTTTATCTTCGGTTGCAGTTGTAATTCCTTTTTCTTTTCTTTTAAACCAA
>JAVVSI010000247.1:1551-2332 GCA_036654315.1 Evtepia sp.
CATTTTACAACGTCATCTGGCAGTTCTTCGATGAGATTGACTCTGGATCGTTTGAAATAGAGTCCTGCTGCGGGTGTGATCTTCCAGTTTCCATTGAGAAGTCGTTCCTGTTCTACGGTTGGCAGTGCTTTCAGATTGCTGATATATTCGGGGTTTTGCTTCAAGAGTTCAAGATTGTCGTACACACTGGACATAATGAATGTGAATGATTTGATCTCTGTATTCTCTGCCCCCATTTGAATGAGTTCCGCACGGCTTCCGGCCCATTGTACTTCTCCATTCAAGCGCGCCATGTATCGAATGATTCCGCTCCGTTCCGGGATTGCATAACCGGTATTGGGATTGATCCACCAGCGCATGAGTTTTCGCACAAAGCTATCGGGATCTGGGTTTGTCGAGCATCGCACATAGGGTCTGATCCCACAGGTGGAACGGTTTCGAGAGAGCATATACCAGAACTGGGATTCTTCAAAGTGCGTCAGTTCGTCAAATTCGATGAGTGCAATTTCTGTGCCCTGCCAATCGTAGACGCTGTCCCGTAGTTGCAAATGTGCAAAGTAAATGATTGCGCCACTCGGGAAAATCCAGTGTGGGCGTGGACTTTTGCGTGATTCGGCACCGGGGATGAGGCGGTATAGTTGTTGGGATGCGTCGTATAAGCCGCCACTGTTCATAATCTGGGACATAGTACGTCTAAAAATGACACAACGAAACGCGGGGTTATAAATATGTCGCAGTGGTTCTGCAAGCAGTGCCCATGATTTCCCACCACCGGCACTGC
>JAVVSI010000248.1:0-2318 GCA_036654315.1 Evtepia sp.
TGATTGAGTACGTTTTAAAGAAGGGACAGACAGCGATTGTATTGGTTCCTGAAAATGTACTGACACCCAAGCTACTTGCAATCTTTTTTTCGTATTTTGGCGAAGCGGTAGCGGTTTTGCATAGCTCGCTTCCGGTTGGGGAGCGGTATGATGAATGGAAGCGGATCCGTGATGGTGAGGCAAAAGTAGTCATAGGGACGCGTTCGGCTATTTTTGCACCGCTGGATCATATTGGCCTGATTGTTTTGGATGAAGAGCATGAGGGGACGTATCAGTCAGAGAGTTTGGTTCGATATCACGCGCGTGATATTGCGAAATTTCGTTGCACACAAAATAAATCACTGCTGTTATTGGGTTCGGCAACGCCCGCAATTGAAACGATGTATGCCGCGCAAACAGGCGTATATCATCTGTTCGAACTGAGAGAGCGGTTCAATGAAAAGGCACTGCCCAATGTGATGAAAGTCGATATGAAAAACGAATTGCGTGCCGGCAATGGAAGCGGGATCAGTATGCTTTTACGAGCCGAGCTTGAAAAAAACTTTGCGCGTGGAGAGCAGAGTATCCTGTTTATCAATCGTCGTGGGACAAACCGTATGGTGTCTTGTGGCATCTGTGGCGCGGTGCCTGCCTGTCCTCGTTGTTCTGTCTACTTGACATATCACGCGGCAAATCATAGATTGATGTGTCATTATTGCGGTTATTCCGAAAAGCTGCCGGAACAATGCCCGGCGTGTGGGGGAAAGCTGGAGTTTATCGGAAGCGGGACACAAAAAATACAAGCAGAACTGAAGGAACTGTATCCCGATATTGAAGTTTTGCGTATGGATACCGATACCGTGAGCGTGACGCAGTCGCATGAGGTTTTGCTAGAGCGGTTTGAGCGCAAGCGGATTCCGATTTTGCTTGGTACACAAATGGTAGCGAAGGGTTTAGATTTTGAGAATGTGACGCTTGTTGGTGTGATAGCGGCGGATTTATCTCTCTATGTGGATCATTTTCGCGCAACGGAGCGCACATTCTCATTGATTACACAAGTTGTCGGTCGTGCAGGGCGCGGCGAAAAGTTGGGTCGCGCTATTATCCAAACGTGGACACCGGAAAATGAAGTGATCGAGCTTGCCGCCGTGCAGGATTATACACAGTTCTATGAAAAGGAGTGTGAGATCCGGCGGTTGCGTAATTTCCCACCGTATTCGGATTTATTTCGTCTGACCGTTTCCGGGATAGAAGAAAGTGCTGTATTGCGTGTTTGTACGGCCCTGCGAAAGAGTCTTGACCTCTGGTATTCTGAGCATGAAAATACAGTTGCGATTTTCGGACCTGCCCCCGCGCCAATTTTGAAGGTCAATGAGCGGTATCGTTATCGTATTACGATCAATTGTAAAAATACCGCAAACATGCGTGGGATGTTGGCCGCACTGCTTCGTATGGCACAGTCGGATCGTAGCAATCGTGGTTTGACGATCACGGCGGACTTAAATCCCATGAACTAATAATAACGTAAGAGGAGAATCACTATGGGTCGAAAGATCATCATTCAAAAGGGAGATCCCATTTTGAATAAGAAGTCACATAAAGTAACCGATTTTGATGCTCGTTTGCATCACTTGCTGGACGATATGAGAGAAACCCTGCTCCACGCCGGTGGATTGGGTCTTGCTGCGGTACAAGTTGGAATTTTACGTTGTGCTGTCCTTGTGATAGACGAAAACGAACAAATGATAGAACTCATCAACCCTGAAATCCTTTCAAAACAAGGGGAGCAAGATGGATTTGAGGGTTGTTTAAGTTTGTCGGGACTGTATGGTGCGGTGATACGTCCGATGACGGTCACTGTGCGTGCGCAAGATCGAAACGGGAACGTATTTACCATCACAGGAGAGGGAATGACTGCGCGTTGTTTCTGCCATGAGCTGGAACATTTGGACGGTCATCTTTTCGACGAACATACGGATTGTCTGTATACGGAAAAAGAGATTGATAAAATGTCTGAAAAGGTGAAGAAAAAATGAAAATTGTCTTTATGGGGACGCCGGATTTTGCGGTTCCATCTCTACGTGATTTGGTGGAAGCCGGTCATGAACTGGTCGGTGTATTTACCCAGCCGGACAAGCCGAAAAACAGAGGAATGAAATTACAGCCGCCGCCCGTCAAAGTGTTTGCGCAATCAAAAGGGATCCCGGTCTTACAGCCCGATAAAGTAAAAGAGGGCTTGGATCAAATTCAGGTGTGGCAGCCTGATCTGATTGTTGTGGCAGCGTACGGAAAAATTCTACCCAAGGAGATTCTGGATTTTCCAAAGTTCGGGTGTATTA
>JAVVSI010000249.1:0-2316 GCA_036654315.1 Evtepia sp.
GTACGGACGAACTCATAATTCCAATTGCGATAGGAAGAGATTTCGTTTAAAAGATCGACGTCATATCCGGTGGGATGCCCTTGTTCATCGTATTGATGAAATCCACTCATCGGATAAAATCCGACCCGAACAGTACGTTCAGGGTAGAGGGGCGCGGTGACGGCAAGTGCCGACTGTATGTAAAGGCAGCCTATGAGGAGAATGGCCAACATTGTTTTGGCATAAAAAGTCCGGTTAGATTGCATACAAAACACACCTCATCCATATCAAACACAGCATTGTTAGGGCAATTATTGTTTAGAAGTTGATTTCACTTGTTTCATAGATAATGCGATTCGTTTCTTTTTTGGATCTACGGAAAGGACAATCACAGAGACGATATCACCGACAGCCAACAGTTCGGATGGATGTTTCAAAAAGCGGTCTGCGATTTCGGAAATATGCACAAGTCCATCTTGATGCACACCGATATCGACAAAGGCGCCAAAATCAATCACGTTGCGCACGGTGCCGGTGAGGATCATACCGGGGAGCAAATCTTTCATATTAAGGACATCGGTTCGTAACATTGGGGGTGGTAATTCGTCACGGGGATCGCGTCCGGGTTTTACAAGCTCTTTGACGATATCCTGCAAGGTGGGAACACCGACGCCGCAGTCGTCCGCGATTTTTTCGATACTGAGCGATTGGAGACGGGCAGGCAATGCGTCGATCAGTCCGACATCTTGGGGGGTATAGTCACAATAGGCGAGTAGTTTTTCGGCAGCGGAGTAACTTTCGGGGTGAACGCCGGTATGATCGAACACGATTTTGCTTTCAGGCACGCGCAAGAATCCGGCGCAAAGTTCAAATGCTTTCGGCCCCAGTTTTGGGACTTTTAAAAGCTGACGGCGGTTTGAAAATGCGCCGTTTTCCTCTCGATAGGCGACAATATTTTTGGCAGTGGAGGCAGTCAGACCCGAAACACGTTGTAATAAGGAAGGCGAGGCTGTATTCAGATCGACGCCAACGGCATTGACGCAGTCCTCAACGACGCCTGACAAAGATTCGTCCAGTTGTTTTTGTGGCATATCGTGTTGATATTGACCGACACCAATGGCTTTCGGGTCGATTTTGACAAGCTCAGCCAAAGGATCTTGCATTCTCCGTGCGATAGAGACGGCACTGCGTAAATTCACGTCATACTGTGGGAATTCGTCAGCAGCAAGTTTGGAGGCGGAATATACGGAGGCACCGGCTTCGTTTACGATCATGTAGGAGACGGTTTCACTGAGTTCGTGAATCATTTCCACAGTCATTTGTTCGGTTTCACGGGAGGCAGTTCCGTTCCCGATCGCGATATGTTCCACAGCATATTTTTGAACGAGAGCCGAGAGTTTTGCAATGGCCTCTTTTTTTTGTTTTTCGCCAAAGGAGGGATAGACAACGGCAGTATCCAAAACCTTGCCATTCCGGTCAATGACAGCGACTTTACAACCGTGTTGATATCCGGGATCCAGTCCCATTGTAACATGGCCTTTGACCGGTGGCTGCATGAGGAGCGGCTTCAGGTTGAGGGCAAAGTTATGAATGGCACCTTCGTTTGCGGCATCGGTGAGGGCATGACGGATTTCGCGTTCCATAGAACCGGAAAGGAGTCGATCCCAAGCATCTTCCGCAGCGGCGCGCACGAAACCTGTTGCGCTTGAGTCCGGTTTCACACAATCGCGCCAGATAATATCCAGGGCGCGATCTCGATCGACGACGAGGGAGACACGGAGGAAGGCCTCTTTTTCACCGCGATTGAGGGCGAGAATTTGGTGATTTTGTAAACGTGGGAGGGTTTGATTGAATTCGTAGTAATGCTGATAAACGGAATCTTCCTCTTTTGCAGCGACGGAGACGATACTGCCCTGACGAAAGATCCACTCTCTTAATTTTTTGCGAATATCTGCCGAATCGGAGACGCGTTCGGCGATAATATCGGAGGCACCCGCGAGGGCATCGTCTCCGGTGGGTACTTCTTTTTCGGGATCAATATATTCTTCTGCCAAGGTGTCGATATCCGCTAAATCCTTTGCCTGAGAGAAGAGCAAATCGGCGAGGGGTTCCAAGCCTTTTTCTTTTGCAACTGTGGCACGGGTACGGCGTTTTTGTTTGTAAGGGCGATAAAGGTCCTCCACTTCCGCGAGGGTTTGTGCGGCGGCAATGGCAGAGGAGAGTTCTGTGGTTAATTTACCTTGCGTATCAATGGATTTTATGACTTCTTCCCGACGCGCAGCCAAATTTCTTAAATAGCTGAGTCGTTCGGCAAGGGTACGTAAAGTTGTGTCGTCC
>JAVVSI010000250.1:0-2311 GCA_036654315.1 Evtepia sp.
CTGGCAGAAAATCGGTTTGCGTTTGTGAGTCCTTCGTTTTTTGTGAGTATATTCATCGGGATGCTTTCCAGCGATTCGACGATATTTTGTGCAGCTGCGGTCGCATCCCCGGTGGCACGCGCTTTTTCACTTGTGCGTGTTGCGGTGACGAAGCTGTGAAGGAGTGGTGTGATGATGAGGGCGAGCATCACAAGGGCAACGAGCATCTCGACGAGAGAGAAGCCCTTGTTGTTTGGGGTTGATGGCATAAGGTAGCATCCTCCTTTGGCGCAGATGGCAGACCCAATAATGAAAGCCTTTACTCAATTTTTGAAAAAAACGTAGTAGAGGCTTTGATTATTTAGTTTGGCAGTGCGGGTGCAGCACCCCCGAATAGCTCCGTATTCCCCAGTGGGACATCGGGAACCGCAGTGGGCAAATACGTGTCATCCGCACCGGATAATGTAAACTTATTCACCGTAACAGCACCGGATAAAGAACCTGTTTCCGTATCATAAGAGACACTGAGGGAATCCAGGGAAGTACGTTGATCAGAAGCATAGAGGTAATCAATCAAAGACTTGAGTGCGGTATAATTCAATTGACAATTGATGGTCATGGTGCTTACATTGGCAGAGAGGGGCGTAAAATGCAGGGCATCGCCATCGACGAGGAGTCCGGAAAGTTCCATCATGGGAACGGGGTCGGAAAAGGAAAGATTTGCAGGATCCGCATTGACGGCAGCCTGCAATTCCAGCGCATACATGATCAAATCCTCGGGTCGGGCGTGGTTGGGATAACGGCTTTGTTGTTCTAAAATGAGTTTCTGATCATCGGAGATCACGGCCTTATATTCCGGCAATTTTTCTTCGTGCATATGGAGTTCTTCGAGTGTTGGGCGGAGCGTATCAATTTCGGATTGTAGCGCATCTGTTTTTGTATTCAAGGTATTGTAGACGAACAGATAGCCCAAAAAGAAGATGACAAGACCGGCAAGGACAAGGAGCAAGTTCTGGTCACGTTTTGTAATTTTCATCAGCTGACTCCTTCAGCAGCTTGGGCAGCGGCATCGGTTGTTTCTGCTTGCGGTGGAATGGGGGGCGCCGGATAGAGACAACTCACAGAAAATGAGACATCTTTGCGTCCGGTTTCGCTTTCCGTTTCTGAGATATCACTGACCGTGACACGATCCAGACTTTCAAAGGAGCGAAGTTGTACAAGAACCATCGCGGCCTGCTTAAAATCGGGAACGGTAATATTCATATCTACGCTTTCGGGTGTACAGACCATAGAAAGCACTTTGATTTGCTGGGGCATTTTTGCTTCCAGTTCGGCATAAAAGGCGGTGAGGTTGGTATTGGGATTGTCGATCATATGAGAGAGGGCTTCCAGTTCGCCCGCACTTTTCTCATATTGGAGGTAAAGATCATAGGTATCACGGACGTAGGAGAGATCGGAAATTTGGGTTTCGAGGTTTGTTTTTTCTTTTTTTGCCATGAGATAAGTTCCAAGTGAGAATGCAGATAGGATCGAAATGAGCGCGAAACAGGCGGTACAGGTCAGAACCCCGATTCGAATGGACTCAGAGGCTTGCTTTTTTGTTTTACGCTTCACAGCTTCGGGTAAGAGTGCCAAGGGGTCAATGGTTGAGCCGATACAGGAGATATAGAGGGAGGCACTGTCCGCTTCGTTGGCAAAGGCGGCAATCGCGGGCAGTTCGTTCATATGTATGGTATTGATTCCGGAGTGTTCCGCGATACCCTCGCGCAAGCCCGCAAGTTTACTGCAAGGCCCCATGAGTACGACTTGCTCCACCGGCAAATCCCAGTGATTTGTATTAAAGAAATCCATTGTGCGTGCGACGCCGCCGACCAAGCGGCTTAAATGATCCTGCACGTCGTAAGAACTCAGCAGATCCAGATTCAAATAGGAATCAAGTGGGACACTACAGGCGTGCAGTGCATCGACATAGCTGATGACATCCCCGACGGCATTGAGGTGAGCTTCGATCATTTCATCGCCGCCAAAGACAAAGGAGCGTTGCAAAAGGAGTTTTGTGCCTTGAATGAATGAGACAAGGGAGCTGCTGCAATCGACATTGACATACATCGTGACGGCAGGCTCTGCGAGGGTTTTGAGTGCCTGATATTGGCTGTTTCCGCTGTAATCAATGGCGACGATTTGGAGATCCACAAGATCGGCAAGCACAATAAAGCCTTCGAGTAAGGAGAGGGGTGCGGCAAAAATGGAGACATGGCAACCGATTTTGTCACCCTCTGTGACGCGTTCCATCAGGGAGGAGGCAATTTGATATTTATTGATATCGACGGGG
>JAVVSI010000251.1:0-2300 GCA_036654315.1 Evtepia sp.
CCATCACGATGTTTGAGTAGCGCATGGATTTGCTCCTTTACTGCGGCATTACGGAAAAATGCAGTCATGAATTTTGCCGAACCATCCGGTTCATCGCCGCCCGAAAAGCCACCCGGTAAAAACACCATTTGCGCCTTTTTCAGTTGATTTGCAACGTAGTCGATGGATTGTGCGATCGTTGTGGCAGAAAGGTTTGAAATCACGATGATTTCCGGCTCTGCACCCGCTGCTCTGAACGCCTTTGCCGTGTCATACTCACAGTTTGTCCCCGGGAAAACCGGAATCAAAACACGCGGTTTTACCATATGTGTTTTTGGCTTTGACCAGCTGACACAAGGCGTTGAAAATGCCGGAATCGCCCCCCCCTGTGAAATATTACAGGGATAGATCGGCTCCAGAACCATTTCATAATCGTTGAGCAGATCTTTACAGTCAATGCGTTCATTATGCCAAGAAATTTCTGTTTTTGAGGTAGTTCTTCCAAGCGGAAGTCCGATTTTCTCGTCTGTATTCAATTCCAGAATAAATGAGCCATAGGAATATGCAAACAAGTCCTCCAAAGTACGCGCATCATCAAAAGCAAATCCGATATCATTACCGAACGACATTTTCATAACAGCTTCTGCAACACCACCGTAAGTTGGAGTATAAGCAGCGCAAACCTTTTTTTCTCGCATTAACTGCGTGACCGTTTTGAAAATCTCTTTTAAAGATGCGGCATTGGGCAGATGATCGTCACCATAGTCTGGTTGGAGCAGAACCACAGTATGATCTCCCGCTTTAAACTCCGGCGAAACCACATTTTCGATGGCATCGACAGTAACCGCGAACGAAACCAAAGTCGGCGGCACATCCAAATCTTCAAAACTACCGCTCAACGAGTCTTTCCCACCAATTGCGGCAATTTCCAGTTCTTTTTGCGCACGGAACGCGCCCAGAAGTGCGGAAAATGGCTTGCCCCAACGCTTGGGATCACGGCGTAGGCGTTCAAAATATTCTTGAAAGCTCAGATAGGTTTCATCCAGAGACGCACCTGCCGCAACCAACTTTGAGACGGATTCAATCACCGCCAGATACGCGCCGTGATATGGACTTTTTTCCGTGATAAATGGGTTATAGCCATATGACATAAAGGAACAAGTATCGGTATCTTTCTGTTCGGTAGAAATCTTATAAATCATCGTCTGGGTCGGTGTCAACTGGTTTTTCCCGCCAAACGGCATGAGTATATTTCCTGCACCGATTGTAGAATCAAACCGTTCGGAAAGTCCACGTTTCGAGCAGACATTCAGGTCTTTGGCCAGTGCAGTATATGCGGTTTTAAAATCCGAAACCGTATCTTTAGCAAAAGGCTGTGGTTTTTCGGTCACTGCGTCGATATGTTTTTCCGCACCGTTTGTATCTAAAAACGCGCGCGATAAACTGACAATCGGCTTCCCATTCCACTCAAGTACCAGTCTGGGATCCTCCGTTACCGTTGCAACAATCGTGGATTCCAAGTTTTCAGCGGCGGACAGTGCCATAAAGCGGTCGGCATCTTTCGCTTCTACAACAACTGCCATTCTCTCCTGCGATTCACTGATGGCAAGCTCCGTACCATCCAGACCCTCGTACTTTTTTGGCACGGTATTCAGGTCGATTTTCAAACCATCTGCCAGTTCACCAATGGCAACGGAGACACCACCGGCTCCAAAATCATTACAGCGTTTGATCATACGAGAGGCTTCCGGATTGCGGAAAAGGCGTTGTAATTTTCGTTCCTCAGGTGCGTTGCCCTTTTGCACTTCTGCACCACAGGTCTGCAATGATGCTACCGTATGCGATTTAGAAGAACCGGTTGCACCACCACAGCCGTCACGACCTGTTTTCCCGCCGAGCAAAATGACAAGATCACCGGGATCAGGACGCTCACGTCTGACGTTTTCAGCCGGTGCGGCACCAATCACTGCACCGATTTCCATACGCTTTGCGGCATAGCCGGGGTGATAAATTTCATTGACCTGACCGGTTGCCAACCCGATCTGATTGCCATAAGAACTATAACCTGCAGCGGCTTTGGTGACAATGGTACGCTGTGGAAGTTTTCCAACAGGGGTTTCTGTCACAGGTGTGAGTGGGTTTGCCGCGCCTGTGACACGCATGGCGGCATAGACATAGGCACGACCGGATAAGGGGTCACGAATCGCACCACCGACACAAGTTGCCGCACCGCCAAACGGTTCAATCTCCGTTGGATGGTTGTGGGTTTCATTTTTAAACAAAAGCAACCAATCTTCGAGTCCCTCATCCGTATTCACCTT
>JAVVSI010000252.1:0-2274 GCA_036654315.1 Evtepia sp.
ATTGATTTAAGATTATCTCGGATATCGCACATAATTCTCCCTCCATCGACTCTCAATATTTGAGTTCGTTTAAATAATAACACTAAATATTTGAGTTGTCAAGCCATACATACTCATTTTTTTAGTGTTTGTATTGACTTTCGATATTTTTCTGTTATAATCAAAAATATCTATCGGGGGTGCAGCTTTGACAAAAGAAGAAATAGGATCAATACTAAAGAAGCTTAGGTTAGAATCTGGAAAGACGCAAAAACAGGTCGCTGAGATTTTGGGGAGAACGCAACAAATCGTTGGGCATTGGGAAACCGGTTACGCTCAACCAGACGCAAATACGCTGTTTGTTTTGTGTGGTATCTACGATGTATCTGTAGATAAGGCGTTTGGGTTCAAGGTTGAAAATGACAATTCTGATTCTGTAAAAAGCGAAGAAGAGACTCAACTGCTTAAAAATTACAGACTCCTAAATAACGATGGACGTGGCAAGTTAATTGATTACTCAAACGATCTCATTCATACCGGTCGATATGTACCCTTGGATCAAGTGGCTGAATTGCCACCCGAGCCGCACATTGAAAAAACGGTGTTTCAACAGGCAGGGGCGATCATGGATGCGTTGAACAACCAAGTACATACAAAGAAATAGATTTAATCTTGCCGGATGCAAGGCACAACGCAATTTATATTATTCTTTTGCGTGATTTGAACAAATGAAAAAAAAGCCACCTCTTAATTGAGGTGGCACATGAAGCGTATTCAAGCCGTCGGGTGTTGGTAAATTATAAAAGAGAGGTTATTGAAATGAAAAAGAAAGTATCCGCATTTCTCCTTGTGTTGGTCATGTTGGCCACAAACGTCTTTGCGATTGATCTCTACATCGATGGTAATAAGCTTGAGCTGGATGTCCCACCGGTAATCGTTAATGGCAGAACCTTAGTTCCGCTTCGAGCGGTGTCCGAATTCATGGGTGCCGGTGTCGTCTGGAACGGTGAGACACGTGCCGTATCTATCCTAAAGGACGGCACTGAAGTTTATCTGATGCTCGGAAACACTACGGCATATGTGAATGGGTTAGAAAAGAAAATGGATGTCCCTGCCTCAGTTATCGGTGACAGAACAATGGTTCCCGTTCGTTTCGTTTCGGATGCGCTCAACACGAACGTAAAATGGGATGCAGCTTCCCAATCCGTACGCATTGATACAACCATTCCTCCGGATCCTGTTCCGACGCCTGTACCCACACCTGCGCCCGCGCCCCAACCAACGCCAGCCCCTCCCACCACTCCGTCACCTACAACCCAAGACCAAAATAGGATCATCTATATTACAAAAAGCGGGAAAAAGTATCACTATGATTCCACTTGCAACGGTGGAACTTACTTTGAAAGTACGCTCAGTGCCGCACTCAAGAAAGGTCTAACGCCTTGTCAAAAGTGTGTGCATTAGACGTAGACCTGTCCGACTCATAAACTGAAAGCATTTTCATGGAAACACGGAAATGCTTTTTATTTAAAATTTTCAATAAGAAGCGGTGGCAAAATCATCAGCTTTAGGTGGGAAAAACGGCAGCAGCTCTAAAAAGATGGCGTAATTGTAAAAAAATAGTCCGCTCGAATGAGCGGGCAAAATGAGAGGTGTTATCATCATGGGATTGTTTTCAAAATTATTTGGAGATAAGCAGGACGTAAAGGTCGCCGTTGAAATTACAAAATCGTGGCATTATGCAGGGGAGGGCGATTGTCCAGCACCTCAATCCACAGCTCCTATTGAAATACCAGGCGTTTTGTGTCCAGACGCTGTTGGGTATTCTAATTTATGTACCTACCATGTGCAAGGCTACAAAGTAAACCCAAAAACAGGTCGAAATAATAAAACCACTTTGAAAATTAACGCCTCCAGTGTTGACGACGCAAAAAAAGCGGTCATTGACAGTGGTATGCTTGAACCTATAACGGTGACTGCTGAAAATTATTTTGACCCGCCGAACGAATATCAGATTTCCGACGCAAAGGAATACGGAATTTCCATTCCTAATGGTGCAACCAACGCAGATGTTGGCGCTATGGTATATCGCAAAACGGAAAGTAACGGTGTTGGACCATCTTCCGGCTTTGCCTTATTCTGTACGCAAAAAAGATTGCTGTTTTCACGTTTTATCGGTGAACGCGATCTCCTTACGCTAGCCTATACGGAATTTGACGTGCGGGATAAAGTCGCTCTTTTTGCTTGTGCGGTAGACTGCTCACAACACGGCATCCAACTCGGAAACCCCCATTC
>JAVVSI010000253.1:0-427 GCA_036654315.1 Evtepia sp.
AAGCGCGGAAGCTTTCAAGCAGCAGACGATGGGCATGGTAGGTGCTTAAAGAATGAATATCCACGCGTTTATCGGTTGCCAGCGCCCAAAAAGCTCCTGCGGGATTTTGTTTCAGAAATTCTGTGGTAGGTTCCAGTAGTGACGAGGCATTTTCTCCGCTTCGCATTTCCGCTGTTTTGGCGATTTCGCACCTATATTCACGATTAAAAAAACGGATTAGATCTCGTGCGACGCCACTTTCCGGATCATGAAATTCATGATGCAGTTGATACAGGGCAAAAGCAGGATCAAAATGCGGATTATCTTTCAGCAATCCGTACTTCTTGAACAGTTTCTTCAATATTTTCTCATTCCAGCTCATCGCAAGCTGCAAACAGATCATCAGACAGTCAAAACCTTTCAGGACGTCTTCATTTTGTGCAGAATT
>JAVVSI010000253.1:437-2272 GCA_036654315.1 Evtepia sp.
CATGATGGGTGATCTCCTTGCCTGGTAAATTCAAACCGCGCACAACTTCCGGAAATATTCTGCCGCGGCAGCTAGATCCGCATCGTCCGGATGGGATGCCGCGCATTCCCAGCGCGCAATGCGCTCTGGATTCGGTCCATGCGGAAACCATGCCGGAAGATGTTTCAAGACTCGTATCAGTGCAGGCGAAATTTTTCCCTGACAGCAAAAATCCCCGGTCAATTCTGTTTTCCGAAAATATTCTTTTGCTTTTTCCCGGCAATCCATTGCATGTTTGGAATCAGCTTCCGCGCCAAGTGTAAAGAAAAATGCGGTCGGCACATTGGAAAGCGTTTCGATATACTGCCGAGCTTCTTTATTCGGCAAGCCTTTGTCAATCCAAAATCCCACGATTACAAGGTCGAAGCCGCGACAATCTGGAACCGTATCCATTGAGACCGGAGGCGTGTTCAGACCCCGTCCTATTGCTTCGGCCACCAATCGGGTATTTCCGGTTTTAGAGGAGTATGTTAAAAGAATCTTCATTTTTTTTCCTGTTTTACGGTTGTCAAATATAATTTTTTCAAATTTTGGAAGATCGCATTGTTCCAGAATTGCCCGGCGCGAGTCAGGAAAACGGAGCCGTTATTGTCGACACTCAAAAGTCCGGACTCATCATATTGCTTAAGGAGCGGATGTAGGCACTGTTCCAAATCCAAAGAAAGTTGGAAATGACGCTGCAACGTCGAAAGAGAAAAACCACACCGGGTGAGAATTTCTCCTGAAAGCGTGTTGAGAAAACGCTCCTCATCGGAAACTTCAGAAACCAGCGTCAGCGGTTTTTTCCCCAAGTCGATAGCCTGAAAATAGTTTTCCAGCGAACCGGCCTGATAGAAAAAGTATCCTCCGATATTTCCTCCTCCACCACATCCGGCCGGCACACAACAGCCGCCGTAAGCCTGAAGGCGGTTATACCGGTTGCGCTCCTGCGGAGAAAATGCAAAATGTTTGAGCGATGCCCGATGCACATCATGATCTTTCATTCGATCCAAGGCGGTGTTGAACATATCGGCACGCAGCCGAGCATCCGGCGGAGTTGCCAACGCACCGGCCATAACCGCATGATCCAACGGAGTTCCAGGCATTTGAATCAGTGGATAATGATCGACGCCGGAAACCGGACATTCATCAAACAACGTGTCAAGATCCTCCAGCCACATATTCATGTTTTGTCCCGGAAGACCATAGATTTGATCTATCACAACTGCGGCGTCAGCCGTTTTTCTCAGGTTCTGAAGCGCCGCAATGACCTCTTTTCGGGTGGAAATCCGCCCCATGGCCCGACGCAGTCCCGTGTTGAAACTTTGCACACCGAGAGAGTAGCGGTTGACGCCAAAATTCCGGCAGACCGCAATTTTATCGTTCTGCAGCGAACTGACGCGTCCTTCCAGGGTTATTTCACAATCAGCACTCAGCTGAAATTCCCGGACAACCGTCAGAATTGTTTCCAGATTTTTTGCGGAAAAATCGCTGGGGGTACCGCCGCCGAAATAGACGCAGTCGAAGCGCCGGTTTCCGATGCCCTCCGTGCGCAGCAACATGCGCAGTTCCCGAACCAGATATGCCGTTCACAAAGAATCCGCAGTATTTGCAGCGTGTCGCGCAAAATGGAGTATGAATATATAGAGCCGTTTCCTCCCGATCGTCCTCCTGCGCTGTGGCACGTTTCCAGGCGGAATCGTATTGGTCCTCCGGGATATCGTCTTTAAGTTTTTCGCCATGACCGTTGGTCAAGGTAGATTCTGGGAAGGAGTCGTACAACGGATTTTCGGTTTTTGAGGCAAACGCCTCCTGCA
>JAVVSI010000254.1:0-2265 GCA_036654315.1 Evtepia sp.
ACTGTGACGATCTTTGCCGCGACTTCCTTAAAATTATTCCAGACGGCACCATTGCTGTAACGAGCGATACGGTTGCCGATATAAGGCGCCTGCACACAGCGGACACCGCTCTTGCAGATTTGCTCATAGAAACTTTCGAAATCGTCCGCGTTCCGTATGCAGTTAGGATTAACTTTATCCTCGTACAACTTGTAAAATGTGGGTATCTCGAAACAGCCGTATTTTTCAAGATAGCTGTCTGCAAAATCAATAATTTCTTTACGCGTGGCGGCATCGGCTATGGTATCAAACAAGAAATAGATGTCGTCGTCTCTGCAGAACATCATCCGCTTTAATGCCAACTGCATTCGCGCGTCAATGTCTACGTCGGAGGTACTTGAAAGCAGATTGATATACGTTGTATCAAAACGAAATCCCGAAGCGTAATTCTTGTTTAATACCTCGACCACGGCATCGGGAACTCTCGATGTGGAAACAACTTCCGAATTCGTATCGAACAATTCAGGGTAATTCTCGTCGAGAATTTCTTTCTGCGGGTCAATGGACTGAGCGGGATCGCGCACCATGGTCAGTTTCCTAGTGTTGTGTCCGGTTTGTGATTTATTAGCAGCAGTTTCATGAAGCCGGCAAAAAGAGCCTCTTGTACGTCAAAAAGAACCATTTGCCGTCATAGTACGCCTTTGCCGTATTATACATATCCACGCCATTGGATGCAAATTCACCGCGCTGCGTTTCAAAACGCGCCTGTTCCGGCTTGCCGAAGATGACTATAAAGCCAAAGAACCTTTTCGAAAGAACAATAAACATACAGCTGTGCTGCCTTTGCGAAATTTCAACTCATACGCCACTTTTTCTCAGCGCTGTGCCATACTCTGTCCAAAGAATAGCGCAGCTCGGTTGACACAGTCAGCCTTTCAAGCAAGGCATTTTAGTGTTCGCTCAGGAGCGTTTGCAGAGCTTGTCCGGTGGGAGCATCGGTAATCATAATTTTTCCATTCTTTTTTTGCATTCGACGGATTCCATGTGTTCAATGGCGTATCATAGGTCTGTCCGCGGCACGCGCGTATGAAATCCTTCCAGAAAACCACGCAAGGCGCTGATGTCCTTCTTGTCTGCCTCTCTGGGCATCCAACCGCTGGTCTTGTGCATGAGATCGTGCTGATGATTAATAGAATATCCATCCAGCTCGACAGGTGTCGAGCAGAATTTCACGGCGGATCATGGCAAGGGTAGACACCATCACGGCGTGTTCACACCACAGGTTGCCGCAGTCAGAGGTAGGCTGTCAATGCCGGATACCATAAGTTGTAGTAGTTCCGACTTGATCTGACAGCGTCTCTGTTTTGATGTTTTTTTAGTCCGATTAGTTGAGCTGTCCGACCTTTTGATCCCAGATTGATTTTCCATCAAGAAGGGTCTGCATGGGCGTTCTGCCGCAGCACATTTTCCCCTAATGTGTTCTTTCGTTATTATAGCTGTCTATCCACATATCCATGTCAGTTTGAAGCTTTTCCAAAGAATGATACAACTGCGCCGGAACGCAACCTGATAAAACTCATGCAGTATGGTTTTATGAAAGCGCTCGCAGATGCCGTTGGTCTGCGGATGACGGGCCTTCGTTTTTGTGTGTTCTATGGCGTTTACGCCAAGATAAAGCTCATAGTCGTGTACTTCGGCCTTTCCACAATACTCAGTACCTCTGTCCGTTAACATGCGGATTATACCTGTTCATTGAGGAAAAGAAAGGAAGAACGCGGTCGTTGAGCAAGTCCGCACTGGTGATGGGCATTTGGGTCGTGTAGAGCTTGGCTGCAGCCCATTTGGAGTAAGTATCAACAAAGGTCTGCTGATAAATACGGCCTACGCCCTTGATTGTGCCGACATAGAACGTATCCTGCCTGCCAAGATACCCCGGATGGTGCGTTTCGATCTCGCCACAGGCTTCATCATCGTCTTTTTTGCGCTCAAGGGCTTGTACTTGCGCCTCTGTCAGCACCAACCCCCATTCAGCAGACTGTTTTTCCAGGGTACGCAACCGTTGCTTCATGGATGCCAGGTCGTGACGCAGCCAAATAGAACGCACGCCGGAAGGCGAAACAAATACGCCCTGTTTGCGTAGCTCGTTATTGGCTCGAGTCTGACCATATGCTGGAAAATCGATGGCAAAAGTGGTCACCGCTGTCTCGGTTGCCTCGTTCACCCGATTTTTCAAATTGGACTTGCGCCTGCTGACCTCAAACAGCGCTTCAACGCCACCGGCATCCC
>JAVVSI010000255.1:0-2244 GCA_036654315.1 Evtepia sp.
AAAGCGGGTCTTTTCCCGCCATGCTGTGGTCGGCTCACGATCTATAAAAACCAAAAATGCCCTCCTATGAAGAGGGCATTTTTTTTGATTACAGTAGGCAGAGAACCAAAGTAAGCACCATATAAGCGAATGCAATCCACTTGGTATATTTTGCGAGTTTTGCATCGGCGGTGTTCGCTTTGTTCTTCGAGAGGAAGGTATCGTTGCTTCCGCCGGAGATGACGCCCATGCCGGAGTTTTTTCCGGATTGACCCAACACAAAGACGATCAAGACGACAGCGAGCAATACCTGCAGGATTGTGATAGCAAGTTCCATATGTTTCGTTCCTTTCGGCACAATAGCGAGAGGGGGCAAGCCCCATAGTAAAGGACATTATAGCACAGGCGGATTATGTTTGCAAGTACTTTTGATTGACAGTTGTCTCTGTGTAAGGGGGGCGTGCGGGGCAATTATCGGAGCGTAAAGAGCATTTTTGAGACTTCGCTTCGGCTGACGGGATCACTTGGACGCAGAAAACCATCCGATCCACTGACCACTTGCAGAGAAATTAAAACCTGCATATACGGCTGAGCGAATACAGGGATAGTGGCAGCATCTTTATAAGCGTCAAGCGCGGCTTTTGGATAACCCGCCGGTTGGATGCGACCTAAAATAGTCATTGCTTCGGCACGGCTGATATTTGCGTTTGCATTTGCACAGAGCTGACCGTTGATTTGACTGCCTTTCATAATTCCTTTGTCATACATGGCTTTCACTGCATTCAAACTCCAATTTGGAATTTGAGCGATGTCGGAAAAGGGCAGTATAACGGCAGAAAAATCATCCGGGTTTAAATTCATAAAACGGGCGGTCATGAGCGCGAAATCGCCGCGTGTAATGGATTGATTTGGTTGAAATATAAGACCCTCTTTACTTTCCATCCCGCTAATCACGCCAAGCTGATTCAAATAGGTGGTATAGGATTCCGCCCAATGCCCGCTCATATCAACAAAAGGGGTGGGATAAGTTTGATCGCTGTTTAAGGTAAGGGAGGTGCGCCCTAAATTACCGCTTTCATCTATTGCGGTAGCGGTCAGACGATGGAGTGAATTGGAGAGTGTGGGGAGTGTTGCGGTCAGTGCGGTACCATCCCAAGTGAAAGGGATTGCGTTTCCGTCTAAGGAGAGTGTCAATTGTTCGGCGGTGAAAGCAGAGGATGAATTTTCCGTAATTGTGGCACGGACAGTTCCGTTTTCGCTTGTGAGGGTGATGGTAGGCGGAGTGGTGTCAATCACGGCAGTGACGGTTACCGGGATCGAAACTGAACGACTGCCCGCACTGACTGTGAGGCTACCGGAGGCGGATGTTTTCGCAGCGGTCATCACACCCTCGGGGGTAATCGTTCCAACTGCGGGATCCAGTTTCCAAGTGAAGGAAGTGTCCTGCGCTGCCAAGGCAAGGGTACGATAGCTGGCAGTTGCGGTGAGATCCACAATTTGCTCTGCAGCCAGATTCAGACTTTTGAGGGGGGATTTGGTTGCCTGATCGAGAATGTTGAGTATATCGGGTGTTGGAACCAACTGCACACCGACCATACCACTTACGCCGTGAGCGGTGGCAGTGATTTCATCGTAGCCGCCGGTAGGGGGTGCTGTATATTGACCGTCTGCTGTGATGCTTCCGTGGAGTGCGGACCATGTGAAGGTGGTACCTGTACTATCCATGGGATAATAGCCGCTATCGACCATAGATGCGGTGAAGCGGAAGGAACTGTTGTTTAGGATCATAGTGCGAGGCGGTGCAATGTAGACAGAACCGGGCGTACCGGTTGGGGCAGTACCGGAGACGAGGAATAGGGCGTTGGTGACGGCGCGGGCCTTGCCGTCTGAGGGACTGTTGATGAGGGAAAAAACGCCTTGATCCAGTGCGGTGATACCCAAACTGGTGGAACCGCCGCCGTCGAGTGCGACTGCATTCATACAGCCGAGTTCTGCCAAGCGTGTACCGACCTGTGTGAGAGATGCGCCGATACTAAGACCTTTCTGACGACCATCGATGGTGTAAAAGAGGACAGTCCCATCGGCTTTGACTCCAATTGCGGTACGAGGTGCGGGAGAGGTACTTAAACCGGTAGGAACGGCACCGTCGATCAAAATACGATCCATTGCACCGAGTGCCTGGGTGACATGATTCCAGCGGGAATCGGCACAGACAATATCAAAATCCACAGTTTCGCCCGGGAGGAGGGAGGACAATTCAGAAAC
>JAVVSI010000256.1:0-2211 GCA_036654315.1 Evtepia sp.
CCGAAGCATGGGCTTGAAACCTACGCGCGTTTTTTTGATGAAAATTATGTACCCGTCAACGAAGACTATTTCGATGTCTATGACCTTCGTTTCGCAGGTCAACCGGAAGATGGATTCAGTATTTTGGAAAAGGAGATGGAGGGGAAGTTTCCGAGCTGTGGATATTATCCCCTCGCCCATTTGCTTGCCAGTACCTGTCATAACGTCGTGATAACGACCAATTTCGATTCTCTGGTAGAGGACTCTCTACGCACATTTTTCCCTTCCAAAAAACACGCGCAAGTGATTGCCCACGAAAATCTGGCACGCTATATCCGTGCGGATGCACAACGTCCGATTGTGGCAAAAATTCATCGCGCACTTTTTTTTGAGCCTTTGAACCGAAAAGAGGATATGGAGATGTTGGCGAAAGAATGGCGCACGCCTTTGCAGAGCATTTTTGCGCAATACATCCCCATCGTGGTCGGTTATGCCGGCGGTGATAATACGCTGATGTCTCTTTTGGATGGGGAGGAAAACACCGCGCCACTCCTGCCAAACGGTATTTTCTGGTGTCATCTGGCCAATGCGAAGCCGCCTGAAAAAGTGCGGAAAGTGGTTGCGAAACACGGCGGGTATTTGGTTCCCATTGATGGCTTCGATGAACTCATGTTTGCGATTACCGAGCGGCTTCTCGATGTACCGATGCAAGATGGCGAACGACTTTTGGATGAACAGATTGAGACTTTAAAAATCACATATCGCAAAAGTTTCAATTCACTGAGTCGTACCTTAGGTGAGACGGAGAATAAAGAAAAGAAAGTACCGCCGCGAGAGCAGGAAAAGCCGGAATCTTCTGCAGATGCTGTCAAACGATTTTTGACGCGTACCATGCAGGATACAGATGCAAGTGACGCAGCGCGTGCGAATGCTTTGTTTCGTCTTGCGGTATCTGCCTATCACAGCAACGATTATGAGGCAGCGATTTCATATGTAGACCAAGCGATTTTAATTCAACCGGATAATGCCGAGTATTATAATGGGCGGGGTGCGGCCTTGAGGGAATTGGGTCGCTTTGAAGAGGCACTGGATGAAAAGAACAAATCCATCACGCTTGCGCCTACCACAGCCCGGTATTACGATAGTCGTGGTGTCACATATCATGAGATGGGGCATTATGAAGAAGCACTGCGCGATAAGGACAGTGCAGTGGAATTGTCACCGAAAAATGCGAAATATTATAACAGCCGCAGTGTGACGTATCACATGATGGGTGACCATGCGCATGCCTTGGCTGATCTGAACATAGCAGTGGAGCTTGCCCCTAATGTCCCGGACTACTATCTGAATCGCGGGAATGCTTTGCGTGCGTTGGGGAGACAGGAAGAGGCTTTGGAAAACTTCAATGAAGCGATTCAGCTCGACCCGGAAAACGCGAAGTATTATAATAGCCGCGTGATTGTGCTGGACGAAATGGGGAGACATACGGAGGCCTTGGAGGACGAAAAACGCGCCATTGAATTGGGACTTAGTTTCGGTTGATCTGATTCGGGATGAGGAGATGGAATTAAGTGTTTACACGCTCCGTGAAATCGGTTATAATAAAGGGACATGCCGATTAAAAGAATGAGAGTGAATGAAACTATGCTACAATTCGATGAATATAAAATAAAACTGCAAGGACTGATTCCCGAACTTGATGTTTTGGAACTTGCCCTCAATCCGGAACAGCTGGAGCGAGAACTGGATATGCTGGAAGCGGAAAGCGGAGCGGATGGATTTTGGGATAACCTGGATAAATCCCAGACGGTTCTCCAGCGAATCAAGCAGTTGCGCAATAAATTGGACGCGCAAAAAAAACGGCGTGCGCAGTGGGAGGATCTGGTTACGCTCTGTGAAATGGGGAACGAGGCAGAGGATGAAACGCTGGTTCCCGAATTGGAGTCGGAGTTTGAGGCTCTTTCCGAAAGCATCAAAACCGCAAGACTGCAAACGCTACTGACCGGTCAGTATGATATGCACAGTGCCATTCTGACGTTCCACGCAGGCGCAGGCGGGACAGAAGCGCAGGACTGGACGCAGATGCTGTACCGTATGTATACGAGATGGGCGGAACGTCACGGATTTAGTTATAAGGTCGTAGATTATCTGGATGGTGACGAAGCGGGTCTGAAAAGCGCGACAATTATCATTGAGGGCGAAAATGTCTATGGGTATTTAAAAGGGGAACAT
>JAVVSI010000257.1:0-2192 GCA_036654315.1 Evtepia sp.
CTGGATCAATTTCTAGATCGTGCCTTGCTCTCACATTTAAGCTCGGTTACCATCATCCACGGCAAGGGAACCGGTGCCGTCCGACGCGCCGTTCAGCTCTCTTTGAAGCGAAATCATAACATTAAAAACTTCCGTCTCGGACGCTACGGAGAGGGCGAAGATGGGGTCACAATTGCCGAGCTTGCCTAAAAGTCGGAACATTACGGATATTTTCTTAAAAAATTGTGACATTTTTTGCTGGTTGTCAAGAAAATTCCATTGACGGAAGGAAAGAAATTTGTTATTCTTAAAGTAGTATCAAGGGAATGACATTAGGGAGGGAACTATTATGTATATTAAACAGGCGACTGTAAATAATCAGGTCGGCCTTCACGCAAGACCGGCCACCTTCTTCATCCAGAAGGCAAATGAGTTCAAAAGTACCATTTGGGTTGAGAAGGATGAACACAGAGTCAATGCAAAAAGCTTGCTCGGCGTCCTGTCTCTCGGCATTATCAAGGGCAGTGCAATTGACCTCATCGCGGACGGTCCCGATGAAAAAGATGCTGTAGACGCATTGGCAGAACTGATCAGCTCCGATTTCTCTGACTAAGTTCTTGAAAAAGAAGCGCCGCAAAGCGGCGCTTTTTTTGTGATCTGACAAATTCAGGAAGCAAGGGGATCGTAACGTGACGTTTGAAGAACTGCAAAAAAAAGCGCACTCGCTTCCCTTGCGCCCGGGTGTCTATCTCATGTCAAATGCGACAGATACCGTGATCTATGTCGGGAAAGCCAAAAAACTTAAAAATCGTGTCTCTCAGTATTTTTATGACACGACCGCACATACCGAAAAAACACGCGCCATGATCGCGCAAATTGATCATTTTGATGTCATAGTCGCGGATTCTGAATTCGAAGCCTTGGTACTCGAATGCGCACTCATCAAACGACATCAACCACATTATAATATTTTACTCAAAGATGGGAAAGGCTATCCCTATATCCGCCTTTCCCTCAAAGAAGCATACCCCACCTTTTCCCTCGTCGGGAAAGTAGCAGCGGACGGTGCCGGATATTTCGGTCCCTACGGCAGCAGAGGGGAAAGTCAAGCACTCATTGACGCACTGCGTATCGCTTTGAAACTCCCCGCCTGCCATAAAAAATTTCCGCGTGACATCGGGAAAGAACGACCTTGTCTCAATTTTCATATGGGTCAATGCGACGGATACTGCCAAGCCTCTGTCCCCGCCGCACAGCACGCCCATACCATAAGACAAGCTATATCTTTGCTCGAAGGAAAATTCAGCGCAGTGGAACAGGAACTGACAACACAAATGGAAACCGCCGCAGAAATGCTTGCATTTGAAAAAGCCGCAATGCTCCGTGATCGCTTACACGCCATTTCCCTTTTGGGCAAAACTCAAAAAGTCGTCACGGGGAAACACTCCGATACCGATATCATCGGATTTTATGCGGGTGATGTTCGCGCTGCGATTGCGGTGCTTCATTTCAAGGAAGGACAACTCGCCGGTCAAGATGTAACACTCTTCGATTTTTGGGACGATGATATTATCTCCTCATTCTTAATGCAATATTATACGGGCAGATGCGTCCCACCACCCGAAATCTTAATCCCAACTGTTTTGGAAGACAGCGTCGACCTCGCCCGCCTATTTTCAAAGCAAGTCGGCAGACGTGTCACACTCTTTACCCCACAACGCGGCGCAAAAGTCCGCCTGATCGCACTGGCCGAAAAAAATGCCCGCGAAGAATGCGAGCGTATCACCACCCGTGAGGAACACAGCCATCATTTACTTGACCGACTCGCAGAACTTTTGCATTTGGACGCAAGACCCAAACGCATCGAAGCTTACGATATCTCAAACACGGGAAGCTCCGATATCGTCGCGGCTATGACCGTCTTTCTCGACGGTCGCCCCTATAGAAATCAATATCGCTGTTTTCGTGTACGCAATCTCGAAACACCGAATGATTACGCCTCCATGGAACAAATCCTCTCGCGCCGTTTTCAACATCTTGTCAATGCGGACACACAGTTTGGAGATGCCCCTTCCTTGATTCTCCTCGACGGTGGCGTAAATCATGCTAAAATTGGCCTGCGCGTACTCAAAAACATGAATTTAAATATCCCCATATTCGGTATGGTCAAAGATGACCGACATAGGTTTCGTGGGTTAACAGATGGAGAGGGT
>JAVVSI010000258.1:0-2180 GCA_036654315.1 Evtepia sp.
CATGAAAGCATATCCTTTTTGAGATTGGGTTGGGTACATTGTGCTGAATAAATAGAGGCATATAGGGCGGATTCCTCTTGGCAGGAGGGCATTTCCGCCGGGACGTAGTCCGTCCAATCAAAATGACAGGCTTGCTGCAGCGCAGCTTCCAGCGCGGTTTCATCGCCAGCCGTGAATAAGAACCCGTTTTTGTGCTCAATCACTGCCTCCGGCATGGCGCCGATGCGGGCGGCCACAACGAGGCATCCGCATTGTAACGCCTCCCGGAGTACAAAGTTGTAGGTTTCAGGCCATAGTGAAGGTACTACTACGCAGTCGGCATTTACATAGGCTTCACTGATGCGCTCCGGCGGCAATGGGCCGCAAAACTGAATACGGCTATCGCTTTTTGCAGCGCGTTTCATCTGAGCGACATAGGCTGGGTTTCCATCACCGTATATCGAGAGAGTACAGTCCGGGGGTAATTGCCGAAATGCCGACAACAGAAGCGGAAGACCTTTGATTTCTGTGAGTGTCCCTACAAAGGCGAATTTTGTGACAGAACTGCTTTTTTGAACACTGGGACGGGGCAGGTCAATGCCGTGTGGAACGACGGCGATCTGCAAAGTCGGGCATTCACGCTCCAATAAGGTGGCGACATAGTCACTGGGTGCAGCGACGGCGACAGCACCTTTGAGCAGACGGACCGCATTTTGGTAGCGTGTCGAAAAACACCTAACCTGAGCGGTTCTGCAGGTGTGCGCACATCGCATGCCGCATTGACTGCCGGGGCAAATATGCCCGGTTCGGTCAATGCTTGTGGAATAGTGACAGACGGCGAAAAAATCAGTAAGAGTGACAAGATAAGGAATACCATTCTTACGGCAGGCGGTAGCCAATCCGTTGATGCGGCTTAAATGGGTGAAGTGTACAATATCGGGATGATATTTGTCGAAAAAGGTAGCTGCAAACGCGGCGAAATCCACATCATCCTCGAAAAAGTCTTTTAGTATACCAAAAGGTGCCTTGATGTGACGAAAACGAATTACTACGAGATTGTTCACGGTTTCTTCGGTATAGAGTATCGCTCCTATTTTGTGGTCATACTTTTTGCGTGCCCGCGCAGAATAAGCAAATATAATGACATGATGACCTTGCGCCTGCAGATGCGTAGCTAAATTTTTTGTAAATTGTTCGGTACCGCCGGTACTATCCGGCGGGAAACGGTGAACCGCGAGGAACACTGTTTTGGGCGCGGAGATACTGTCTGCCGGTAGGGAGACTTTGGAATGGGGAAGAGGGACGAGCGTGTCTGTGCCGGGGTTTCCCCGGTAACGTTTCGGGTTGAGTATCAGTTTTTCATAGCCCTGTCCCACGAGATTGAACAGGCCAAAGGTTTCTAAGATACCCCATAGAGAAGACAGCATGGCACACACCTCAGTCAAATTGATCTCTCACGAGGATTCTTTTTTTGAATACAATCAGTTTGCTGCAAACACATAAAAACGCGGCAGATAGGCCGTCGTGATGATGGAGACACAGATAAAACGCAATGCGTTCAATCCAATAGAAACGGATAGATATCGCTTTTTCCAGATAGAGGGGTTGCAGAGTGTCGGTGGTAACCAGCGCTTCACAAAAGCTCTGAAAGAGGGGCCAGGTGCGGAGCAATTTGATTTGTGCCTGAAAAAAGGCCAAGTCCTGTTTGACACAATACCCGGAAAACATAAATCCCATAAAAAGGAGCGCGAAGGCAAAGTAGGGCATCAAATCGGAAGTGCTATCAGGATGAACCCCATGGATATAGACGGATAGCAGAGAGGACTGCGAGTGGTCACGGGTTTTGCGGTGTGTGATGGAGGCACAACGCTGCACATAATGATAGAGTGGTTTCGATACGGTGCACAGTCTTGAAATCAGCGGCACTATCCGAAGATTGAAAAGTAGATCCTCGGCATAATCCAATTCAAACCTTAATGCGCACTTTGTAATGATTTTTCGCTGATATAATTTGTTCCAAAGGGGGATGTTGTTACCAATATACCGCAGATAAAAGGTACTCAGCCCCAATGAGGAAACGTCGATGACCTCATCCTTGAGCAGAAGAGTTGCAGCACTTTCGTGGCTGCGATAGGTGTTTACATAGTCGCAGATTGCCATGTCACTGCCGGTTTCCAAAAGGCGGGTTAGCAGTGTTTCAT
>JAVVSI010000259.1:0-2180 GCA_036654315.1 Evtepia sp.
ATGCGGTGCTTTCCATTCGGGGTCGTTTGTGATAACAAAGGTGTAATCCGTATGAATGATTGCGATGTAATCTGTGTCGATGGTCTCGGCATTCATGATTTTCAAAAAGCGCACGGCACGTTTGATTGTGTCAACGGTCAGATAGTTGTTTTCGCTTGCGTTTCCACCGCGCAGGAGGTGACGGGCGGTGACGTTTCCGGCATAGAGAACATTTGTGCCGCCGTTCAGTTCCTCACGGGTAATGGTATCTAAAGTTCTGCCCGCCTGACTGCCCATCATTTTCGTCGCCTGCATTAAGTTGTTGTCAATTGCGGTCAGCATCAGGACATCGGACATTTCAATAAAGCCGCCGTACTGTTTGACTTCGCAGGAGAGAACGGACATATTTAATTTCTGACCGTCAGGCGTGATGCCCTCCTGTAGGGGAGTTAGCATTTTGGGAAGTGGGCTGTACTTTCGAAATTCTATGGTTTTACCGGAATTTTTGGGAATGGGATGTTTCTGTGCGAATTGTCCATGGACCAGTTTGGGTTCTGCAGTGTCTATGATATATTTGCTGTAATAGGTTTTCATTTCACCGGAAAGACCGGTATCCGTCGTTACATTTGTTTGCATACAATAGTCTCCTTCTATTTTGTTGTGTGTTTAGAAACGGATGATTTCACCGCGTTCGACTCGTTTTGCGATTTCGGCACGATCCGCCTTGGTGAGTTTGTTGACGTCGTTTTTAATCACGACACCACCCTGCGATGTAATTCCATTCTCCACGGGACGGGAATTGCGCATCTCTTTTGTGAAGTTTTGTTTGATCTCGTCCAGATGCGCCACTTCATAGGCATATTTCAAGGGAATTCCGACGTTGAGCAGGGAGACGAAGGCTTCGTTTTCCGACTCCGCCTCGAGATCAAATGTGGGATACTCCTTGCGAAGGTCAGCGAGTTGATCCTGCCACTGGCTACGGTTTTGTTCTTGCTCAGCGAATTTTTCAGACAAATATTCCGCATGGCGTGCCAAGATAGACTCCAATTCCGCTTCGTACACCTCTTTGAATTCGCCTTCTACAAGCGCACGAAAGGCTGCTTGTTTTTCAGTCTCGCTTTCCCGCGTGTTGGGCAGTGCCTCTTCGTTCCGGCTTCCGTATACGACGGGGCTTTTGTCCTTTGCATTTAGTTTTCCAAGCATGATGATTCTCCTTTTTGTAACGCTTCGATGACTTTGTCCTTACCCTCAAATTCCATCAGTTCCAAAGCAATGAGGGCTTCCGGCGCACGGTCGGGATTGAAAAATCCGGCAGCGTATAATTCTTTTGCCAGTTCGTTTTGGCTCATTCGTGAAAAGGGGTTTCTTTTTTGTGCTTTAATCGTCAAGTCGAAAATCGGCTTATGATAGGTACGAGCATCTTCTTTGAGCGCGTGATTTGAGAAATTGGTAAACTGTGTTTCATGGGATCCTTTGCCGGTGATACGAAACGAACGCGTCACATCATAAAATTGGCGCATAAGTTCGATGCAGAGATAATTGACTTGCGTATACGCGCGGTAAGCGGCAGAGATCATATCACGGCTGGATTTGTTTCCCGCTTCCTGTAGTGCAGCGATGGCAGAGGCAGCCGTGACACCGGAGGCGGTACCACCGGCTGAAAAATCGCGATTGGCAGAGGTTTCTTTTAATTCGTCGATTTTCATTTGCATGACGTTGACATAGATGCCGTCGAGAGGGCGGGTTTCGATCTCACGAATACGGGTATCATCCAGCTGTCCCGCAACATGGACAATAGGCTGTGTCCAGTCTTTGAACTCCTCCTCATTGATCGCGGTCGAGTCACTGAGAAAAAAGCGTTTTCGCGTATTCATCATGCTGTTTTCTAAAATGTTTTGTCCCAGTTTATCAATATAGAGTTGAGGATCTTTTGTGATTGCAATGTATCCAAACCCGATGGGCGTGCCTTTTTCAGGGTAGAGCGTATCAAAGACAAGAGGGTATTTGCCATGATCGTACCAGCCGTTTTTTTCATAGCTTGGGTCGTTTTGGCTGGCGAATAATAGCGTATTGCCTGCGAACTTGGCATAGTGTAAAACGGTACTGCCATCTTCGGCGCGGAGTTTATAGTACCAGTCTACCACGGCAATTTTGTGATCTGTATTGACGCGGTCGTCATAGACATATTTGGCCACTTCAAT
>JAVVSI010000260.1:0-2180 GCA_036654315.1 Evtepia sp.
GAAGATGTGAGTTCACCCGTCTGGGACGAAATGGATGTGGAGAGAAACGGTGGAGCCGCATCATCCTGGCTCTGTGTTGAGGAGGGATGGGATGTCGCCCGCTCCGGTTGTGCCGGGGGCAGCTGGGATGTGGCAAACCATAGGTTATAAGCCCAGACGCCAAGGTAGGCGATGATGGCAAGCAATGCAATCAGGCACAAGGTTCTCTTGATACTCATGGAACACTCCCCACTTTTCAAAGGTATTTTGAGTGTATGAACCATTCGGCGCATATTCATGTAGAAACAGTACTTTTTTTCATGAGATTTCATGCCTAAGTTTTGATCTTTAGTGTTCTTACATCGCGGTCGGTTCCATGTTTGTATTTTCCGTGCGTTACGCGGGCGTCACAAGGCTTCTGTGTATCTTCCGGAATGCCCCAATTTGCACCGACACGCTGTGCTCCAGCCACTCTTCCCTCTTTGCAGAGAACCGCCACGCGCCGTGCAGAAATGCCCCATTTCGCGCCTGTCTGCTTTGCGGACAATAACATCAAAGGACCTCCCCCATTTTCTCTTGGCCATAAAGCAACACCATATTTTGGCTTTTCGCCCACTTGATTGCAAGTGCCTTGACGTTCAGGTGCAGCCGTTGGTCTTCACTGACGATTTCAAGGTTGTCCGTATCGCCCCGTCTGATGCGTTCTACCAGACAGGTTTCACAGGGTCCATTCTGGTTGCCGCGCAACGTGCAAAAGCAAAAAGTGCCAGGCTGTGCGGTGGGAATCAGCTCTCGCATTTTCAGATTGGTGTACTCCAGCATATGTGTTTCGGGGTTAACGACACAAATATAGTCCGGCAGAACATCCAAAATTTCAAGACGTGTATGCAGGTTTTCCCACAAGGAATTCTCAGCTTTTTTCTTGAACAGGAATACACTGAGCACTTTGGAAAGATAGGATAGTTTTTCAATTTCTTCGGCTGTCCATATTCGGTACTCTTTGCACTCGTCAAAGCCAATGAATCCGCAGGTTTGTTCATCGTTCAAAATGGTTACTTTCAATGTGGAAAGCACACCTTTAGATTCTAAAATCCGGCTCAGATAAGTGGGAAGTTCTCGAACATCATTGCTATAAAGCAGACCATTGTGATCAAAGGAGTCCAAAATCGACTCGGTTCCCGAGGTAATCATGACCTTTTGCAGCTGCTCCATCACTGAGGCGATGCCGTCGTTGCACCACTCATAGATATTGCTTGTTGTGAGATGATTGTCGTCGTTTTCAAAGATGGCAACCCGGCTGACATGGTAGTGTTGCCCGATGGTAGCCAGTGCCATATTGATGCTCACGTTAAAGTCCTTAGAGGTATACAATAATTCAAAAATCTGTGCTTCCAGATTGTGTGATATTTTGAGGTTTTGCAGCTCCTCATCATTGGTTCTGGTGCATCCAATCGGATATGTATGTGCATCCTTCGTGTGATAAAGGACAAACTGATCCTTTCCGTTTTGCTTCGCCTGATAAAGCGCAGCGTCTGCCTTGCGGTAAAGCACTTCAAAGGGATCTTGGTTGGATTCAATCATGATAATACCCAGGCTGCAAGAAATTTTGTAATCTTCCTTCTCGCCTGCGTAGGTTTGGCGAAATGTTTGCGACAGCTCCATCGCTTTTTTGAGGACACTGCTGGTGTCAGAGACATTTTTCATCAAAATTGCAAACTCATCGCCACCCATACGTCCTACAAGATCGTTGCTGCGGAACAATGACTTGAGTTTTGTACACACGTCCGTCAAAACAACGTCACCGAATGCGTGACCCAATGTATCGTTAATCCCCTTGAAATTGTCAATGTCAAGCACAAGCAAGGCATGGCGTCCCTCCGGGTATTCCGCCAGTATTTTGTTAGACAAGGTGGCCATCGCCATTTTGTTGTATAAGCCCGTCATCGGGTCGGTCTGCACCTGATTTTCCAAAATCTCCGCTTGCTTTTTCATGTCATCGATATCCGATATAAAACCCACTAAGCGCGTAGGCATACCGAATTCATTGAGGCTCATACTCAAATCGATTCTGGCCCAAATATAGCTGTTGTCCGCTCTGCGCACGCGTGCCTCATAGCTTGAGACGCCGTTTTTCGCAGCGTCATTCAGTGCGTTTTTCGTGCGTTCATAATCGTTCGAATGGAAAAAATAGCGAATCACAG